>DOCS01000047.1 GCA_003503355.1 Opitutia bacterium | reverse complement strand
GGCCCAGATTTCTTGGGCAATATGACACGTCGACGTGGGACGGATCGACTGCTTGCCGGTTTCTTATTAGTCGAGGATTTGAGACCCGGTATGTTTGGGGTTTTCGGCGCCTTGGCTGTGGTGGGCCTTGTACGTACTACCGGCAGCGGCTTGTCGGTTGCACTCAGTAGGGTGAGTTGCTCGCTGCGTCCGTTGCGCGTGACCGTGATATGCATCGCCTCGCGGTCAAAGTTACCAACGTTGATGCCTTCTTCACTTGTGTTTTCAGCGATCCAGTAGCTGCGATTGTCTTTTTTACTGAAGAGGCTGAACTGGTATGTGCCCTGTAGCTGAACCACTCCGCGGAATTCGAGTTCTTTGGCGAGCGGGCCATTGATCATCGGCTGGGGGGC
The DNA here is from genome assembly GCA_003503355.1 of Opitutia bacterium. Taxonomy (GTDB): domain Bacteria; phylum Verrucomicrobiota; class Verrucomicrobiia; order Opitutales; family Coraliomargaritaceae; genus Lentimonas. The sequence goes on along the minus strand of DOCS01000047.1, from coordinate 5,648 downwards.
TGGTTTAGGAGGCGGCGTTGGTTTAGCTTTGCTGTAACCGTGCGGCAGGAAGGGACTATTGCTTTCCAGGTTGGAAGCAGCACTGCAGAGCGCAGTGCTGGAGAGTAAGCTGAACAAAAGTAGTAGACGATCGCCGAGGCCTGCTCTCGATCGGCCTGAAAAAGCAGTCGTGTTCTGTTTGAACATCATAGGTCGTGTACGTTAGCGTGTGCGTCGAAGCGAGCGCGAGTTTCGCGTAGCTGGTTGCGTGGTCGCTTGGGGTTCTTCTTTTTCAAATGTGCTGTCTTCTATCTCGAGAACATCACTGGTGCTTTCGATCTCTAGGTGCTCTTTTTCAAATTTGCTGCCTTCCATGTAGAGATCATCACTGGTGTTATGCTTTAGGTAGTGCTGAATCGCGTCTTTTTCCTCGGCTTGGTCGATATATTCGTCTGAAAGGCTTTGGGCAATCGCAGGGTTTTGTAAGACTTTGGGCCGTAGGAAAATAATCAGTTCTGTGCGATCATACTCAGTCGAGTCCGTACCTAGCAGTTCGCCGATAATCGGAATTCGACGTAAGATCGGGACGTAAGAGTTGCCATCCGTCACGCTATTTTGCTGTAGACCGCCGAGGACGATTACTTGATTGTCTTGGACGCTGACGGTTGAGGTGGCTTCTCTAATGCCGATGATTGGCTGATCATTTTCATCTACTTGTATCGTTCCCACCACATTTTCAATCGTTTGCTCGATCTTCATTTGGACGGTGCCATCTGCGCCGATTAATGGGGTGACGGTCAATTTAATGCCAATGTCGCGATACTCGACGTTGCTGCGTACATTGCCTTCACTGTTGCTGTATGATGTAGACGAAGTAATGATGGGGCGCGATTCACTGACGTTGATAATACCTTCTTCATTGTGGCTGACCATAATCCGCGGTGTCGAAAGGATGCGTGCATTGCTGTCGGTATCGCTGGCAGTGACTAAGGCCGTGAGGCTAAATTCATCTGGGTTATTGAGGTCGACAGTTCCGGATGAAATTCCTGTACCTCCGGCGGTTGTGATGGATGCGTTGGAAAATATATTGCCTACTCCAGTATAATCAAAGCCAAAGCTGCTGATGCCACTGGCTTGGTCTTCTTTGAGGGTCACCTCGGTGATTACCGCCTCGATCAACACTTGCGGCAGGGGAATATCAATTTTCTCGATCAATTCCTTGAGGGTCTTCAGGTCTTGATGCGTGCCATATGCGACGATGGCGTTGGTGCGTTCGTCGGCGGATAGGCCGACGAAGCTGGAAAATTGTAGTGAGCTATTGCTCGGGCTGCTTGTTGTGGTGGCTTGCGGTGTCGGGGCAGCGGTGGGTGCGTTGGCGACCTGATTTTTATTCGGATTGGCTGTATTCTGTGTGTTTTCGCGTGCGACTTTGGCGTCCTCCTCGCGGCCTTCCTTTTGGCCAGAAATGATGCCTTCGATGATCGGCACGACTTCCTCGGCCTTAGCTTGGCGTAGAGGAAAGACTTCACTGGCAGTCAGAGGCGCGGCATCGACGTCCATACTGTCAATCACACGCTGTATGACTTCGAGATTTCCGGGGTGTGTAATTAGGATGAGTTGATTGGTGCGTTCGTCGGCGGTGACACTGGTATTGCCTTCTAGGTAGTGCTTCAGCGGTCCTTGCACCAGGTTATCAATACGCTGCTGCATCTCGCTGGCCTGAATGTAGTTGAGTTTAATGAACTGGATCTCCTCGCGAATGGTTTGCGGCTTATCCATTTGTTGCACGATTTTTTCAATGCGTTGTAAATTGATCAGTGCATCGGTGATCAGCAGTGCATTCGATTTAGGAAATACTACTGAACTGGCATTCTGCGACAGCAGCGGTGTGATGGTGGTGCCGTTGGCTTGTTCAGCCTGCAGGTATTCAAATTTAAACAGCTTGGCGTAGATTTTCTGGCTGGGCGTGCGGCCGAGCGTGCTGCCATCCAGCATGACCGGCACATGGCTGTTTACGTTGGTCGCGGGTACGGCTTTCATGAAGCGGCCACCCATATCGGTGAGCATGATGCCGTTGAGGGTTAGCAAGCTTTCCAGTGCGAGCACGGCGTCGGCTTTTGAGAGCTCGTCTTGAGAGTTAAAATTGATTTTGACCGCGGTAATATCCTGACGGCGTAGGATGATTTTACCGGTCATCTTTTCAAGCAAGTTGAGCACTTGTGGGGCAGACTCATCTCTAAGCATAAGTACCCCAACCATTTCCTCTGGCTGGTCGACTTGTGGTTCGACCGGTGTCAATGGCCTCGCGACGCGAGTGGGCACGTTCTGAGCGGTGACTGTGGACACCATCGAAAGGGCGAGGCCAAAAAGGAAGAAGAGACTGTAGGAAATGGGTTTCATTATCAAAAAAGTGCGGTGCGGCGGCCTCGAGTTACTGATTTTTCAGATCGAATGAGTTGATTTGGTAGCGGGCGTCGAGTTCCTCGGGCTTGCGTCGGTTCTTGCTAATACGGACACTCTGAAGGTTGATATACGGGGTTTCCTGGCTAAGGAGCTTGTTGAGCCGAATCAGCTGAGCAATGGAAATACGATTGAGACGGACGCGGATATTGTGATCGTTGAAAATTTCACCTTCGCGGGTCTTGACCGGATCAATGTCGGCCGATGCGGAGAGCGAGACTTGGCGCAGCATGGTGTCGATTCGACCGGAGAGACGCTGTCCGTCATAGGTTTTTTCCGGGTCCACGCGCTCCAGTGCGCGGGCCAGTCCGATGGTATAGTCGTCGCTGCGGTCCAGCCACTGCTGCTGAGTGAGCAGGTCGGCTTGTGCTTGTTTGCGATGATTGTTCCATTCGGAAGTCCGTCCGAGTAGGTTGCCGGTCCACAGAAAGAGGATGACCAAGATGAACAAAAGCGTGAGCAATTTCTCGCGCACCGTCATGCGCCGGAACAGACGTTTCGTTTGTAAGACGAGTGGTTGCATTAGATTTCGTCCTCCTCGGTGGTGTTGGCTGCCGGTGTGTCCATCGCGGGGACGCTGTCAGGCTCGGTATGTATGTAAGCCAGCGTAATGGTGAAGGTCGTCTTACCTGCGCGGGTGATGGATTCCGGTTGGGTGACCAGCTCAAATTGACCGGATTGGCGCAGGCTCTCGGTGTAGCGGTTGAGCGCGTTGATGCTGCTTGCCTTGCCTTCGATGGTGATGCGGTTTTCGCTGTCGATCACGGTACTGTCGTATTCGATGCCCAACTTCAAATTCACGCGAATCGTGTTGGCTGCCTCGAGGATGGCGACCGGGCGCAGCTCGTTTTGCGCGACTTGTTCCAGCTTATTCATCAGAGTCTGCTTGTCTTCAATGGTCAGCACGGTGGTGCGCTGACTTTCGATTTGGCGGTCGAGCGTACCGAGCCACGCTTGACTGGCGAGCAGCAGCAGTTCCGCGCCAATTAGCAGCAGTGCGAAAATCGCGGCCCAGCCGGTAATTCGGCCCAGCAGGGCGCTGGTGCGGCGTGCGTTGCGTTCGCTGCTTTTAAAATCCAAACTGCGGACATCCACTTGCCAGAGTTGCTTCTCGGTCGGGGAGAGTGCCTGCCATGCGCCGTAATCAAGCTCTTTGGTTGAGGTGTCGGCTGCTTCGTATTGAAACGTCGGGATGCCCTGTTCGCTGAGCTCAATGGGCGCGGGGCGAATCTGTAGCGTTTGTGCGCTCGCTGGGAGCTGCGGTGCGGCGGCCTGCAGTGCTTTGAGAGCAGTTTCAGTATCGCCCTCGGCTAATGGGGCTGAGTGAACCGCCTTTGGTATGCGGGAGCCCTTGTCGAAATTAAGCAGTGTCAGGTAATCGCTGTTTTGCAGGACGACCTGGGTGTCATCTGGGAAGCAGGCGCCAGCCAGCGTGGCGAAGTCAGGTAGCACCCACGCATAGGCGTGCAGGTCGCTGTAGCCAGTATTTTTAAGACGGTCGCGATGGGTGGCATAAAGCAGCAGCGATGCAGCCTCTTGGTGGTATAGGTAGCCCCAGTTGAGCTGCTCAATCGGAAACGGCGCGATCGACTCCAGGCTGAGTTCGGCAAAGTCGGCGATTTCGGTGGCGTCGAGCGCATCGGGGATTTCGATACTTTCAATGAAAAACAGGTGACCGGGCAGGACGAGGACCTGCTCTGCCTTGGCAGTCTCAGTAGGGGGCGATGTCGGGGGGCTGTCTTTCACGGTTAAGTAGTGGAGCGTTGCTTAGAAAGAAGCGCTTTCTTTGCCAATGTCCATAGCGGAATAACGCGCAGATCGAGTCTCTAGCCCTCCTTGTGTGTATTCGCTGAGTTGTAAGATCTTAAAAGGGAACTGAATCGCCTCCTGTTCTTTGACGGAGCCTATTTTCGGGGCGTCCTCAGCGGCAGCGCCCGGCCCGCTCCCAGCTCTGGACCTGCCGGCCTGTTGCGTGCTAAAGTTCGGCTCAACCAAGGCACTGACGATAAACGGTATATTGCCGCGCTGTAGGCGCACAGTAATGCGCAATAACCCGACCTGAACACCGCTGGTTTCGTTATCTGCCGCAGCAGGTGACTGTTTTAGATAAGGCGCTTGCAGGCCGTCGAACAGATAGTCCGATTGCCAGCCGCCTTCGAGCGCGAGCAGCTCCAGCACGGGCGTGGGGGCCGCGTTGAGGTTGATGGCGCCGGAGTTCAGCACAGAGACCAGATCGGATAGCCGGCTAAATCGCTCGTTGGGATTGCCGTCTGGATCGAAGAATTCATCTTCCCAAATGTTGAGCAGACGCAATTCTTCGAGTGATTGCAGCGGGCCATTGGCGGCTCGGTAGGCTGGGGTGCGGTCTAAATAGTCGTCTGATTCCGCGCCATTGAGGCGGCGCGAGTCGTCGGGGTCGATCCAATCTAGTAACGTGCTGCTGAGCTCACGAGCTGTGCCGAAGTCGAACTCCAGCTCCTCTTCCAGCAGTCGATTGAGCAGTGCTTCGCTGATGGTATTAATCGGCAGTTTGCCGCCCTCGTCGCGAATTTCGATGCTTACCTCCCAGCCGTTGGGCACTTGGATGCCCGCATATTGAAGTGGATCGCTCCAGCCTTGTTCGGCGGCGTAGAGCTTGCCGTCGTCGATCAGGGCGACCTCCTGCACGTTGGCCATCGCGACCTCCAGCATGCTGAAAGCAAAGGAGCGCACATCCGCGGGTTCGTTGAAAATCGCGCGATATTCGAGGTCGTCCATAGCTTCGTTCATGAAGCGTGTGACCATAAACGTGAGCAGTAATATAATGGCGAGTACCGCCACCAGCACACTGCCACGCTTGCGCGGATCCAGCTCGGGTGCCTCGCTCGGGTTTGTGTGGATCGCCGGCTTTCGACTTTTATTTTCTCTCAATGCCATACTAGAAAATTAATGCGCTCTTAGATGGCACGGGAATCGTCAGGGTGCGCTCTTTGGTTTCACCTTCATACTCAAAAATGAGCTTTATAAAGCGGGGCAGGAGATACTGATCGTCGCCATCGCCTTCCTTGGGCTCTTCCGTATCTTCCCATTTTTCGAAACGCTCGTCCCAATAGACATAATGAATGGCAGTCACCAACGGGCTGATGGCCGTGCGGCGCAAGTCGTTTATGTCATCGCTCTCTTCTTGCAAGATGGAATACCACAGCAGGCTCAGCCCCTCGTCCTGTTCG
>DOCS01000178.1 GCA_003503355.1 Opitutia bacterium | reverse complement strand
TCTGTCTTTCTCGCGCCTTCACGTGATCCGAGTCCAGGCGAGATTTATGAAGTCGCTGCGTTTGTCGAAGACATGGGACTATCCGTGGGTGGAGGCATTACCTATGAAGTCACGACCAATATCAGCGAAGCGGTTTTGCCTGGGGATTTTTATTATGTGGGTGTACTCGTTGATGCTTCCGATAACATCGCCGAGTCGAAGGAAGATAACAATACTACCCTTAGTGAAACGAATGAGGTCTTTATTGGTGAATATCCGCTAAATGTCGCTCTGAATGACGATACACTTACGGAGACGCTTGCAGGCGATCTAGTCGCTCAAACTTGGACGGACGGATTTATTCCGGCGAATGAAAATAACGGTAGCCCCAGCAGTCCTTGGTTTGGTCAAACCGCGGAATTTGCCGTCGATAGTTCACTTCGTGCTGCTGCGCGGTCAGGGCCCGTTGCGTCGGGGGCTGTTTCATTCATGGAAACTCTTAAGGTCATTGATGTTGGTGCAGAGCCCCGTTTTGTCTCCTTCAAATGGAAAGTATCCTCGCAGTTGGATGTGACTGAGGCGGGCATAGTCGAAGATATTCTTGAGTTTAGTATACGCGAAGGTAGCTCAGGTCCATTTGCCCGAATTGCCAAGATTTCGGGAGAAGTCGATTGGACGGCCTATCAATACGTCATTGAAGAGCCTGGGAACTATACCCTGCGTTGGTCTTATACTGAGAATGGTGATGGTGAACGCGGCGGTCAGGACGCCGGTTGGGTTGACGATTTCAATGCGCAAGCTCCGGACTTTTCCGTTACGGGTTCGCCTGCGTTTTCGATCAACTCTGCGGATTTTGTCGAGATAAACGGGCCTGTTGACGGAGTGCTTTCACCGGGTGATTCCTTCGACCTTTCATTTACTGCTGAAAACTTGGGTGAAGGCGCTTATGCTAATGTCAGAGGTCAGATACGTTTAACGAAGGCTCGTGGAGTCGCTGCAAATCTGGATTGGAATCAGGGTAATTTCGAAGATGTAGTACTCTTCGATGGATTTATTCCACTCGAGTTGAACGACCTAACGTTGGTTATTCCCAATTCGATTAGTGAGGCGGAAGCCTACTATGTAGGGGTCTGGTTGGAGTATTCACGGAATATTCCGGAAGATAGTGAGGCCAATAATCTGGTTTTCACTGATTTGCCCGTTATATCCGTCGATCCTTTAGTCAGCTTTGCAGATGCGGTTGATAATCCTACAAATGATTGGTCGCTGATTGGCGATGGCCGCTGGTTCCCTGTCAGTGCGATGGTGGGGGATCCGGATGACATCGCTTTCGATAATGTGGATGCAGTATCCGCTCCGGACATTCGTATTGGTGAAAGTGCCGGTTTCGAAGCAATTATTGATGGTCCTAAATTGATGAACTTCAAGTGGCGTACGAATAGTTTGAGCAATGTGAACTATATGGAGCTACGTATCAACGGAGTCGCGCAGGAGCGCGAATTTGGCGCGAATGCTGGAGACCGTATGCGTATGTCCGGCGACTCTGGTTGGGTCGAGGAAGCCATCTTGATTCCTTCGGGCACGCAAGTCGTCGCATGGGTCTTCGTGAAAAATGGCGAAGAGCAGGGATTTGCAGACATGGCCTATGTGGATGTGATCGATCTGGATGCCTATTCCGCCGATGCTCCCGACCTCGCCATTCTATCTGTCGATTATAACGGGTCAGCCGACCCTCAGACAGGAATCCAGCAATATGCACTGGAGCGCGATCAATTTCCACTGACTGTAATTGTGGCAAATCGTGGTGGTGCTGTAAGTGGAGCGGCTTACGGCGACTTGGACTTGGAAGTCCGACTCTCGGAGGACATTGTCTTTGACTTTGCTGATGAGGTCGTCGGGCATTTGGGAGTCACCGAAGTACTCGAAAGTGGCGCTCGTCTGGTGTTTAGTGGTAATATCGACCTACCTGTTAGTATTGATGCGAAAAAGTACTATCTGCTTGTGCGTGTGAGCTCGCTGGATCCGGACTTTGCCGAAATTGAAGACCCCCTTCTTCCAAGCTCCGGCGAATTGCTCTCAAATAATAATTTTGAGTCACGGGGGCAGGATGTCGAGATTCTGCATCTCCCACGACTGGTGTTTGAGATGGGTGCCGCTCCCGGAGTGAAAGTATATTATCCGAAGGAGGCGCTCTATTTCGAATGGTCGCTTATCAATATCGGCTTGGGGGATATCAGTGGCCTTCAGTCGTACACGCAGCGGATTGAGTTATGGAGATTTGATGAAGGGGCAGATTTCTCGGATCTATCTGCTGCGGGGAAAGTCATAGATCTCGCGTCGATCACGGAGTCAGAATACCTGCCTGGTGTCCTGTCGCGTGATGATATCAGTGAATCGACACTTGAGTATAAGACCACACTCGCACTACCTAGAGCAGGTGTGCTTCTCGAAGCGCTTGGAGAAACCGATAGTCTACAAGAGGATGAAAGTGTAGATGTGATCTCGAAGCTAGAGAAGTTGGAGGGATATACTTTCTTTTTGGTGATCGTTCGTGATCAAGTGATTGAGCAGTCGAGCAATCTCTCGATCGAGCTCTTTAGTGGTGCTCGCTTTAAAATCGCAGCCTTTCCATATGACACGACTCAGCCTTTCGTCGCAGGTGAAAGTACTTTGACGACCTTTGACGAGTGGCGTGCTTTCAACGAGGAGCTTCTTGTGACAAGTGGTGACTTGTCTGGGGTCTTACTTGCCGATCTGCCGGATGCGGATCCAAGTGTAACGTATCCTGGGAGCGGAGATATCGAGGGCCTATTCTACTACGCCCTGAATTTGCCTTTTAGTACGACTACTCGTTTAGAAGATGATGCTGTCAAGGGAGCAGTACTTGAGCGAATGGGCACGGTGTTTGTCGCTGGCATTGAGTACCAACGTCTAACGTTTCCGATTGTGCGGGGTGCCGAGGATTTGAAATATACGGTGCAGGCTTCTGATGATATGGTTATATGGGAGGACCTCATTGTGATGGAGTCGCCATACCTTGATTCCCGCGGTACTTCGTTTGCGGGATATTATGGTGCGCAGGCATTGACCGATCCGACTCCCGGTTCTGGCAGTCTGATCACTTTGCAAAGCCCCGCTCTTGATGGCCAAGGCTATATGCCGGTCGTCAGTGTTGTGGACCACAATTACACGGCAACGGTCACAGTGCGTGATTATGTTCCTTTCGGAGCAGGTGCACGTTTTATGCGTCTTCTGATCGAAAAAGAATAGTAGATGGACGTACGGGAAGCGCAGCGTCTGCTAAGCATCGTTTAGCTGTGCTCTGTGGCGGGAGGAATCACTGCACTGTTGTAGTCAGCAGGTTCGTTTTTCTTTGCCGCAAGCAGCAGCCCAACGCAATGGCGGAGGCTTTTCTTGGCTCAGTCGAATTCATTTTGATTTACTTGCAGCCCGCAATGTCTTCAAGCGTGCCTTCGGTGCATAAAATGAGTACCTGATCACCTTCGGTCCAAAGCTTGAAGGCCTGCTGGTTGCATGCGAAACTTTGCGGACGTTGTGAGCAGTGCGCGGGGAAGTTGGCTTTGTCGGCCGTAATTAGATGGTACACTTGGCCGTTCTTGAAGCAGATCATGCTCAGTTTGGTGCCGTTGTAGTCAAAGGTGACGCACCCCATCGTCGGCATTGTGTCGAGCTGCGCTGGAATGGTCTGCGGGCTCGGCATCCCGGTGCGAAGTAAGTGGCTGCGCAGTTCGCCGAGCTCGTCGTCACGCTTGTCGAATTTCGAGCCCTTGAACGCACTGATTTCGTTAGCCAGAAATTCGATGACGTTGGGCACGCTGGCTGTGGTCATTCTCTGGTTGGGCACGCTGGCAGTCGCCATTCTCTGGTTGGTCGCGAGTTGGGGCGGTTCGTCGGGGATCGGGCGGCTGAGGATCGCAAAGGTGACCGCAATTGCGGCTGCCATACCCATCCATGGTTTGAACCAAGGTCGGTGGGCTGTGTGGCCCGCTGGGCTTGGAAACGGAATGCTGTTGTGTGCGCTCGGCGCGTCGTTAGCGACCTGACTGCCGATCTGTGATTCGGATTGAGCCGCATGGGCGCGCATACCTACGAGGATGGATGCTTTGAGGTCCGCGGGGGGCTCGATGTGACTGAGCGCATCGCTGATCTGAGCATCGAATGCTTGTTGCGCCTCAAACCACGCGAGCAGTTCGGTATCCGTTTTTAGCAGCCTCAGGGCTTCTGCGATGAGCGGATCGTTGCGGTCCTCGTCGTTGCCGGGACGGCAGAGCTGGAGAATGTGTTTAGCTTCTTCGCGGTCCATGGTCTAAAGGGTGTTGTCCGAGGTTTCGGTCTCTTTACGTTTGAAGATCTCGCGGAGCTGCGCTTTGCCGCGGGAGAGACGTGACATGATGGTGCCGATCGGCACATCCAGAATGGTCGCGATTTCTTTGTAGGAGAGGTCTTTGAGGTAAAATAGGTTGAGCGGTTCGCGGTAGACGGCGTCGACTTCTTCAAGCGCCTCGACGGCCAGATTACCATCCATGCTACGGCGGATGTGGGGCTCGACGGAGCCGCCGGTGTTCTCGAGCAGCTCAGGCTGGTAGCTGTCCATGCGCGCGTCTTTGCGGCGACGACGGAGGAATTCGCGATACAGGGTGGTGAACAGCCAGGATTTAACCTTTGATTTGTCACGCAACGCATCGCCCTTTTCCGCGTAAATGAAAAAAGTCTGCTGGGCAAGGTCGCCCGCCTCGTGCTCGTTTTTAGCTAGACTGTAGCCGAAACGATAGAGCGGCTGATAATAAGCACTCACAATGTCTTCGAAGGTCAAATCTGGTTCTGTGGTCATGTGAGCAGTAGCTGCTGAGGCTTATTCCGAGAAAAATGAATCGGTCGAACGTGGCTAAAGAATGAGCATGGCGTCGCCATAGCTATAAAAATTATAGTTATGCGCAATGGCTTCGGCGTAAAGTTCCATCAGCCAATCAATGCCCGCATCATTGCCAGGGCTCAAAAATGCCGAGACTAGGCAGAGCAGGGTGGATTTCGGGAGATGGAAATTGGTGATCAACGCATCCACCGCCTCAAACTGAGCGGGGGGGTAGATAAAAATGTCGGCTTCCGCTTGAACCGATCTAGCGGGAGTCAGGCAGCTGTCTGGTGCAGTCTTGACCCGCCGCATCGCGTCTTCGATCGAGCGCACCGAGGTGGTGCCGACTGCAACGCGAGGGCCGGGGGCTGTTTGCTGCAGTGCGGCGTAGGCGCTTGCTGGAATTTCATACCACTCGTGGTGGATATTGTGGTCGAGGATGTTGTCCACTTGGATCGGATGGAAGGTGCCGATGCCGACTTGCAGAGTGAGGTCGTGGAACTGAGCGCCGCCGGCCTCTAGATCGCCGATGAGGCCGGGTGTGAAGTGGAGTCCGGCGGTGGGCGCGGCCACCGCTACACGTTTTTCGTAGTCGGCGTAAACCGTTTGGTAGCGTTCGTTGTCGGCAGCGCGACGCGGATCGTCAGCCTCGCGCTCAATATAAGGCGGCAGTGGCATGATGCCGAGGCGCTCGGACAAATCGGTGACTGATTCGTCGCGGACGGGGTGGAAGCGCACACGATAGTTGCCGTTTTCGCCTGCGTTAAGGACTTCGGCGCTATATTCGCCTTTAATCCCGAAGGTGCCTCCTTGCAGCGTTTTTTTGCCTGGGCGCAGTAAACACCACCAAGTCACCGCGTCTTCGGCGGGTTGCAGGAGCAGGCATTCGACTTTGCCGCCGGTGGGACGCTGGCCGAAAAGTCGGGCTTTCAGGACCGCTGCGTTGTTGCGGAAAAAGCGCGCGTTATCCGGCAGGTAGTCGCCGATGTTGGCGAATGTGGTGTGGGTGACCTGGCGTGTTGTACGGTCCACGACCATCAGGCGAGAGGCGTCACGCTGTGCGGCGGGCTCTTGTGCGATGCGGTCCATCGGCAGGTGGTAGTCAAATAAGGCGCTGTCCATGCAGTGGCTTTTAGAGACCGAAACCGAAAGAGGAAAGTGGGAAGTTTACTTTTTCGAAGGTTGGCGGTGGGCAGGCGTCTGGTTCGTTCTGGAGTGGCCGCTCAGGTTCGGGGCCGAGGGGCGCGGTGCGATCGCGTGGGTGGGGGGCATTTTGCCCTGCCAATTAAAATCCCCTGTCGGGGTCGCCGCCGAGGGGGACGCCGGGGGCACTGCGCTGGTCCATTAAATCCGCAGCGTAATTTTTGTGTAGTTGCCAGCCGGCGCGGTAGGGGCTACCGTGTGTTTTGATCCAGTCGGTGATGGCATCGAGCACTTCGGGATTGTTGTGCTGTGACCACTCGGGGTGCAGCCAAATGCAGTCCTGCCCGTTTAGGTCAGCGCCGAGTTCGGTGAGTGCACTGACGTATTCGCCGATCGCCTCGGGGCGGTCGACGATGATTTTGAACTCATTGGCGCGGGCCACATTCTCGGCGAGTGGTAGCTTCCAGCGTTTGGGGCTGAGGGTAATCCAGTCGAATGTACCGCGGATGGGAAACGCCCCGCTGGTTTCGAGGTGTGTCGGTTGGCCGGCAGCATGCAATGCATCGGTTAACGCGTTGAGGTCGTGAATCGCCGGTTCGCCGCCGGTGATGACGGTAAATTCGGCCCTAGTTTGGGTCACCTGCTGGGCAAGCGCCTTGGGCTCTAGGCGTGTGATGTGTTTTGGAATGTAGTCTGGATGCCAGGTGCCCGCGGAGTCGCACCACGGGCAATGTACCGGGCAGCCGAAGGTGCGGATGAAGTAGGCAGCCCGCCCGGAGTGCACGCCTTCGCCTTGGAAAGTGTAGAACTGTTCGTGGATCGGGAGTTTCATGTGAGGAGTGAATGGTTGTGCAGGGCTGCGTGGTGTCGGCCCTTATGCGGGGCGGTAGGCGGCGCTGTTTTTGGAGTCTTCCAAAATTTCGGTCTCCGTGATCCAGGCGCGTCCTTTGGTGTGTTCACGTACCATGGTGTCGAAGATGCCGTGCAGGTGTTGGGCTAGCCCTTCGCAGGAGCAATTTGGCAGTGTGTAGGCTTTGAACAGGTTGCCGGCGGTGGCGAGCAGGCGCGCGGCTTCGGAGTCTGTCTGGTT
>DOCS01000013.1:2557-3443 GCA_003503355.1 Opitutia bacterium | reverse complement strand
ATTTTACGTAAGCGTGTGCCGACATTGCCGCGTATTGTGGTCCATTCGGCACTTTCACGCATCAAGCCCAGCTGAGCGCGGCGTCGTGGGCTGCTGGTGGCGATGGTCTGCGGTTGGGGGCAATCGGAGCGGTGCACGAAGACATCGGTCGCGCGTGCACGCGGCAAGTAGCCGGCGATTTTCAGGTCCGCTTGAAAGGCGGTGGGCATATCTTTGGCGCTATGTACCGCCAGTGTCGCGCGGTCGTTGAGCAATGCGTCTTCCAGTTCCTTGGTGAACAGACCGATGCCGCCACGTTTCTCCAGTGACCAGCTGAGGCGTTCGTCGACCTTTGTACTTAAGCGCAATTCGGCGAATTCGACATCGGGAAGTTTTTCGTTCAACCAGGCACGCACCATTTCAGTTTGTTTGAGCGCGAGCGGGCTTTTGCGGGTGGCGATCTGGATTGGTTGTGTCATCTAGCTGTATACTTTCGCACAAGCGTTGTTCTGCCTATGTTTTCTGAATGGAGCGATTTGAATGGGCATCACACAGACAGGATCGCTGTGTTGCTAAAAGAAAAAGCGGCCGACGGTATAAACCGACGACCGCTTGNNAATTTCAAAAAATGAAATACGGCTTAGCTATTGTATGCTGCTTGCGAACCGGAGATGTTACGCTTTTTGACCCAAGGCATGAGTGAGCGGAGGCGCTCGCCTGTTTCTTCGATCTGGTGCTTTTTACCATCTTCGATGAACTTGTTGTATTTCGGGTAGCCTGCTTTGTATTCAGCAACCCAATCCTTGGTGAACTTGCCGTTCTGGATTTCCTTGAGGATTTCACGCATCGCTTCCTTGGAAGATTCATTGATGACGCGAGGACCACTGATGTAGTCACCCCATTCAGC
>DOCS01000013.1:0-2405 GCA_003503355.1 Opitutia bacterium | reverse complement strand
ACGGCTTGCTCGCCGAAGAGGTCAGTTTCACACTCTTCTTTGAAAGTTGTTTCAATGACTCCAGCGCGTGTGCCACCGACACCTGCTGCCCATGCGAGTGCAACACCGTGTGCAGCGTCGGATGAACCTTCGAGGATCGCGATGAGTGCAGGAACACCTTTACCTTCAACGAATTGGCTGCGAACAACGTGACCTGGGCCCTTAGGAGCGACCATGATGACGTCCACACCCTTCGGTGCTTCAATGAGACCGAAATGGATTGCGAGGCCGTGTGTGAAAGCGAGTGTCTTGCCTTTTGTGAGATGCGGGAGAATGTCCTTCTCGTAGATCTCTGGCTGCTTCATGTCAGGCACCGCGATCATGATAACATCCGCTTTTTGAACTGCTTCAGCAGTTTCGTAAACTTCGAAACCTTGGCTCTTTGCGACGTCAACAGACTTGCTGCCAGCGTAGAGGCCGATGATTACATTTTGGCCGCTATCCTTGAGGTTTTGGGCGTGTGCGTGGCCCTGTGAACCGTAACCAATGATGGCGAGGGTCTTGTTCTTGATCAGACTTAAATCAGCGTCTTTTTCTGTATAGACTTTAGCAGGCATATTTATTTTTGATTGTGGGAGCTGCTCGCTCCCGGATTATAAAAAAAAAGGATTGAATCGTGTTAGAATTAGCCGCGTTTCAGCGCGAGCTTACCCGTGCGTGCCATCTCAACGATGCCGTACGGTTCGATCAAATTCAGGAAGGCTTGCACCTTACTTGTGTTTCCGGTCATCTCAATGTTAACCGAGTCGGCAGACACATCGATAATCTTCGCGCGGAAGATGTCGCACACCTGCATGATCTCGGAGCGTTGTGCGGCGGCTGAATTAACCTTCAGCATCACTAGCTCACGCTCTGTAGCTTGACCACTGGAAAACTCCGTTACGTCCAGTACATTAATGAACTTATTGACCTGCTTGATAACTTGGTCAAGCGCTTCATTGTCGCCAACTATTGTGGCTGTTATGCGAGAAAATCGATCATCAATCATCGGACCAACATTTAAAGTCTCGATATTAAATCCTCGACCACTGAACATGCCAGAGATTCGAGCTAGGACTCCGAATTTGTTTTCAACGAGGATTGAGATGATATGTCGCATGATGGTGGAGCCTCACGGCTCAAACTTGAAATGGTAGACGGCGAGGGATTCGAACCCACGACCCCCTCGGTGTAAACGAGGTGCTCTAACCAACTGAGCTAGCCGTCCTCAAGTTGTGAAGTTGCAGAACATGCTGTCCTCCTCGGATGGATCAAGCCTTATCTTTGATTTTCTTTAAATTTCTTCAGAATAACGTCTTTTATATTGATAGGATTTTGGGCAGTAATGAATCTGCGTCAGTTTTTCGCAGATTCAGATGACCTCTGCCGTGGTGTTTTGGGCAGTCATTCCCTCTACGGGATGTTCCTTTTTGGTTAATTTGAAGGCATTACGACTCTAAGGCCTAGCTTTTCGTTAACCTAGGCAGTGCGCCCGATCAAATCGGCGGAAAAGTAATAGAGCAGTCAGTGGTGCTCACGCCAGACGCGCAGGATTACGGGTTTCGGTTGCCGCAAATCCTTGCCGATAAAGCAGCAGGGTGGCCCCATCGATTGATGGGCGCCTCTCTAGGCGTATTTGATTGGGTTGCATATGTGCCTCGCAGCGAGGTGTCGTCCGCGCCTTTTTCTGCGCAATGGGTGCTGTGATGTGCTTAACGTAATGCTTGAGCATCATCTTTACTCATTACACTAACTTGACCTTCGTAAATGGACCAGGAACACGCTCAGCGATTGAGATTTTCGCTCAACTACGTCTCATCCTTGAGACGTTTCTTTCATTTGTTCACACCACACGGCCACTTTGAGTTTTAATGCTTTTGGAATTTAACCGCTGCTAGTCGGGGTCGTGCCAAACACCCTTGATACCAAGAGGTCACTTGTTGACTAGTTGAGTGGTTGTTGGCTGAGCCTAGTAGGTCTTTTCTGAACTCTCATCGTCGATCAATCATGTTTAAGTCCTACAGTCCCTCATTACGCGCTGATCGCCATGTAGGTTCTATTTTAAGAATCTGTGTCTACTGGCCTATTGCCATCAAGTGGATGATCTGAGGTTGTGGAGGAGATTAGTATCCGACAGAGAACTTAGGCCCAGATTTCTTGGGCAATATGACGCGTCGACGTGGGACAGATCGACTGCTGGACGTTTTCTTATTATTCGAGGATTTGAGGCCCGGTATGTTTGGGGTTTTCGGCGCCTTGGCTGTGGTGGGCCTGGTACGCACTACCGGCAGCGGCTTGTCGGTTGCACTCAGTAGGGTGAGTTGCTCGCTGCGTCCGTTGCGCTTGACTGTGATGCGCATCGCCTCGCGGTCAAAGTTACCAACGTT
>DOCS01000024.1 GCA_003503355.1 Opitutia bacterium | reverse complement strand
TGCGGCTAGTGCGGCTAGCGGCGTCAACGGAGATACGGGTGCGGGCAGTGCCGCCGGATCGGGCAACGCCCCTGCAGGCCCACAGCGCGATTATAGTCAGCTCGGCGAGATCGGTGGTGGCCAGCCCGTGGCGGGCGGCAGTTCCCAGTCCAGCGATTCGCAGGGCGCGGCGTCAACCGCAAGCGCACCGGACGCATCCACTGGGCGCGACTACGGCAATATTGGGCCAGTGGGCGGCGGTGAATCTGTTCAAAGTGAGAGCTCGAAGTCCGGAGTTCCATCCTCTGCCGGTTCGGGAACCGCTTCGCCGCAAGCTGGTACCGCTGGCGCGGCTGGCAGTGGAGTCGGCGGCAGCGCTGATGGCTCGACGCGTCCTGCAGGTGCCGCTTCGTCTGGGGGGACGGCCTCGGGCACGCCATCCAGTGAGCGCACTTTTGAAGACTTCGGCTTCGGTGCGACGGGGGAGGACAGCGGTGTGGTCGAAGTGAATCGTTCCAAAGATGCCGGTCCTCAGGCTTCAACCGCTGGCGGAGCAACGGCGGCTGCGGGCTCATCGAGTCAGGCAGGGGCCAGCACGCCCCAATCGGGCGCCGGTGTCGGCGGCACCGCTCCATCTACGGATGGTGGCAGTGGCGATTACGGTTCAAACTTACCTTCAGGACTCTAGCATTTGGAATGAGATTTATTGGAAAACGCTGTTTACTGGCCTGCGGATTACTCGCTGTCACCGCTGTTGGCTCGGCTCAGCCCGCGCCTGGCATTCGTGTGATCGAAGAATTCGCGATTCCCTATTCTGGGTTTCTTTCAAAAGCCGCTTTTGATCAACGCTTTCCGGGTGAGTTTAAGTCGGAACCTGCGAAGCTCGATCGCGGTTGGTATGTAATCTACGAGCATCAGCGGCTGAATTATTACTTCGGACCGATCCTGCTCGAATCCACCGGCGAAGATTATCTGGCTCAGTTGACTGCAACCGTCGAGACTGCCGTCGCGCAACGACCATCGATTACAGATTATCGCTTGGCGTTGAGCTATGAGCCGTCGCTTCAGTCGTCTAGCCCTGAAGGCAAAGAGCCGTCGAGTGTTGATCGCACGCCGCCGCCTGAGCCCCCATCCGGTCTTTGGGGCTTGATTAAACGTATCTTCAGTTTTTAGCAGGTAGCGATCGCTCGGTTGCAACCTCGCCGCCGCGCTTACGCTTGGAAGCGAGTGTGACGGCGCTCTCGCTTGTGATGGCTATGTTTTGACCATCTGATTTACAGACGCGGCTTGAGAATCAGCACCCCGTCGTGGGCTTCGGCGATTTCGCGCATGATGTTGGCGAAGCGGGTGTTGCCTTGTGGCGCTCCGATTTGAAACGGATTGATCAGTGTCGGAAAGCCGACGGCACTGATCGATACGCTGCGTTTGCCGCTCTTCGGGTCGCGGCGATTGAGACGGTCGAGCTTTAGCAGGAAGCTTTGCGTTGAGCCGCGGAAGTCGTCGCCGATAACGTAGAGGCTCATGCTGTCGCCTGCTGCAATCGCGGGTTTCAGGTCGCGAAAGGCTTGGCGTATGCCCGGTTCGGGGTCGCTGACGCTGAGGATCGGATAGTTGAGCACCGAGCGCAGTGCTTGTTGTCGCAGGCCGTGTGTGTCGGGGAGCCAATAGCGTTTGTGGCCACCGAGCATGTAGTTGCCGCTGGTATCGATAAATTGAATACTTTTGACCTCAGGTAAGCTGTCGAGCAGCTCGGTGATCTGTTCGATGACTCCATAATGGAGCTGCTTGGTGATGTGGTTGCGCATACTGCCTGAGGTGTCGATGATGAAGGCAACATGCGTGGCTTCAGCGGGCAGGCCGATCGGCGGCAGGTTCTCGTGTTTGAAGCTTTTGAGCAGCCGGTTCGCTTCGGCGGCCGCTTGTTGACTGGCGCTGAGGTTGGCTTGTTGGCTGTCGTATTCCTGCTGGAGGTTGGCGAGTGTGGAGGCCAGCTCTTGAACCATCGATTGAATGCGCTGTTGCGCCTGTTCGGTTTGTTCGCGGTTGATGGAAGCATCGAGTTGTGCGGCCTTGTGCGCGATGTCAGCCTCCAGCTGTGCTAGTTGTCGGCGCATCGCTTGCAACGCCGGCACATCAATTTCGCTTTCAACACCCGCCTTGCCAGAGCCGATCGATAGGATGAAAAGCAACAGAATGGCGCCAAACCCACAACACAGGCAGTCTAAAAAGGAGAGGCTGAACACCTCGATCGGTCTTCTTTTGATCATCGCTACAGAGCCGGCCAGTCGTTGTCAGGGATCAGTGTGATGCCATTGGTGCGGCCGCTGAGTTGCCAGAACAGTCCAGCGGCGGAGGGATCGCCTTCGAAGGGAAACAGGATCGCGTTGAAAGGGTAGCTGGGGCGGGTGGCCAGCGCGCGGTTGAACAGTTGTACGCGGTCCGCTTCCGACAGGCTGCGTTGGCTGGGATTGGGGGCGGAGGGCAGGCCGTCGCCGATCAGCAGCAGACTGCTGGGTCGTTCTTTGAGCTGCCCGATGGTGCGCAGGGCATTGGCGAGGTCGCAGCCGCCTGTCGCTTCGAGTGTATCGAGGCGCTCGAGTGTGGTCAGTAACGCGCTGTTATCGTAGGGGTCGATGTAGGGGCTGTCGGCGGATCCGGAAAAGGGGGCGGCCGTTTCATTCATTTGAAAGATCGCGACCTGGGTGCCTTGGGGAATCGCGGCCAATACCGCGCGTACGGCGGCCTTCGCACGCAGCCATTTTGCGGACGAGGTGCCGCTGCCTTGACGGATCATTTCGAGCGCACTTTGCGCGTTTGCGGCCAACATACTACCGGAGGTTTCGAGCAGGATCACGGCTCGCGGGCCACGCAGGCGTAGGCCGGAAAGGTAGCTTTGATCGGCGGATGGACGATTGAGTCCTGCGACTGCATCGGTGGGGTCGGGTTCGATCTCGAGAGCCGTCAATGCTGCCGCTTTTTCTTCGATGGCCTTGGCGAGCCGCTCTTGTTCGGCTGCTAGTTCCGCTAGGCTGGTCGCGTTGGCCTCCGGTTGCGGGTCGAGCGCGGCGATCGCTTTGTCGAGTGCCCGTTGCTGCGCTTGCGCGGCATCGATTGCGATGTGAAGTGTTTGTTCTGCGTCCAGCGCTTGGCTGGCTTCTTCGCTGCTCAGTGTGATTTGCTTTTTAGCGGTCAAAATGAAGAGCAACAAGACGGCGCCGAAGCCACAGCAGATGCAGTCCATAAAGGACAGTGCGGAGCTTTGTGTTTCCCGGCGCTTTTTCATGTTGGATGGCTTTGCAACGACGGTCGCCGATTAGTTGTGTGCTCCACTGTTGTCAGATGCAGACTGCTCGGGGATTTTTTCAATCTCTTTTGCGGAGCGGTCGAAGAGTTTGTCGAGTAGTTGTTCGCGGCAAAACGTTTGCAGGCGTAAGATAAGTCCTTCCTGCCCGCCTTGCAGTAAATGGATGAGCAGCATCAGGATAATGCTGATCACTAGGGCGACTAAGGTGGAGTTGAACGCCACGCCGAGGGCACTGGTGACGCCGGTGATGTCGCCTTGTAAGGCTTCGTCGGCGCGCTGTAGGGCGACGCCGATGCCGCGCACGGTGCCGATGAAGCCGATGGAGGGAATCGCCCAGACCAGATAGCGCAGCATGGAGAGCTCGCTTTCCTGTTGTTCCGCAGCGACTTCGAGGCGGCCCATGATGGTTTCGGTGGCTTCAGGTACACTTCCGGTCATGTGGTAGCGCTCTAGGCCGCGTGCCATGATGTAGGGCAGGATTTTGTTTTTAAGGTCCGGAGTTTGGCTTTTACTGTCGATTTGTTCCGACAGGGAGGCGGCGCGTTCGCGGGTAATACTGCGCGCACCACTCAGCAGCTCGACTTCGGGTTCCGCTTGGATGCCTTCGCTTTCGGGGGCGAAGCGAGCGAGTGCTTTGACTTCGGCGTTGAGGAGGATAAATTTGTAGGCCAAAATCATCACCCCCCAGAGGAACAGGGAAAGACAGATCTGTTGTTCGTAATCCTTGAGGATAATGAAAATGCCGGACGATGAGCTTCCGGTCTCGACGCCATAGCTTTGAGCGAGGGCAGCTTTGTTGGCACTGGGGCGGATGATGCCGCCATAGAGTACGGCGACAAATACAAAGGAGGCCAGCAGGCCGAGTGAGAAAATCAGGCCTTTGACAGAGAGGAGGCCGCGCTCGGGATTTCGTAAACTCATAGTAATGACAGGGAATCGGTGGCGTTAACTAAATCGCAAGTGAAGGAAATAATAAAACAAATTTGAGATTTTGCGCTCAGATAGGGTTGGCCGTTCGATTCAAAAGCAAATGTATACGCTTTGTATTCTCTGCATTGCAATTTCTGACCTAAAGTCTAATTTTTCACCCATGATTAAAGTTTCTCTTACTTCTGCTCTCTTGTGTGTCGCGCTTCTTTTCAGTGGTTGTTCTTCGACGAACCAGCCGAGCGGTCGTGATATCGGCATTTTGACGGGGGCGATTCTCGGCGGTATTGCCGGCAATCAGATTGGTGGTGGTGGCGATGGTAACGTCGTAGCCGGTGCAGTGCTCGGCGGTGTGTTGGGTGGTCTGGCCGGCAATCAAGTCGATAAGCGCAAGGAGTCACTCGAAGCCGCAGAGGCGCAGCGTCAGTATGAATACGAGCAGGAAGCTGAACAGCAGGAGAAGTTGGAGGGACAGATCGAGGCGCTAGAGCAAAAAAAGGTGCGCGATCAGATCGCCCGCACTGCGACAACTTCGGATGTCAGTGCCGCTGAACGTGAAGCGGCGCGTGTCGAAGCGGAACTTACTGCAAAGAAGCAGGCTTACGAGGCATCACAAGCACGTGCAAGACGGATTCAGGAGGCACAGGCCCGTATCGCCAAGGCGCAGGAAGAGTTGGCTGAATTGGAACGGATGGAGAATGGTGGCTGAGCGCATTTTTTAGGACAATTTTAAGCGGATGACAGCGTTCGCATAACCCGTAGTGCCCCGCGTGGAACTACGGGTTTTTTGTCGGCACCGATCCTCCGTGCCCGCTGTGGATCAATTAGGACTTTGCTGACTGATTCATCAATGGTTGAGACCGGTCAGGGCTGGTTTCGAGTAGAAGCACCTGCCGTCAGGCGTCCGCAGTCGCATGCCATTGAGGCAAATTAATTTTATTGCGTACGGAGCGTGGGCGACTCGCCCGCGCGCTGTTGTGCCCAGTCGCATTCCTCTTGAGTGACGATAAGCCAAAAAAAAGGCGCTCCATTTGGAGCGCCCGCATAGAACCAAGTGTGATTCGTTATTTAGTCGCGCCTTTAAGCGCATCCGAAGCACCCTTTGTAGCGTCTTCGACGGCGTCGGCTGCTTTGTCGGTATCACTTTTTTCGCCACAACCTGTGGTGAATAAGCATGCGCCAGCAAGCATTGTGAAAGAGAGGATCAGGTGTATGTATTTTTTGAACTGCATGTTATTTGATATTCGTTTTTGACACCTCTCTTTCTGTGTTAAAAAGAGAGGTTAGACTTAATAAAATATCCAAGTAGGGTCCTGCTGTCAATTGGCACTCTTATTATCTGGGGCGGTCCGCGTATGCGAGACAGGGTATGTATTGGCTGCGCTTAGGGTGTTTCGCCGATTGCCGATGGATACAGCGTTGACGTGGGGTCGATCTGCACACACGCAATGAAGGTATGAGTATTTCGCTGGAAGGTTTGCGCTACGAGGCGCTGGAGGCGCAACTTGCAGAGTCGGGGGTCAACCCGGTGCATGCGAGGCCGCTGTTTAGGGCGGTACAACGACGTCTGGTTCGAGGTGAGCTGCAGTCAGCCAAGGGGATTCTGCCACCGGTGCAGCGTTGGTTGGCAAGTGAGCGAGCGATCGCGCCGTGCGCAATGGAGCAGGTCGATGATACGGCGAGTACCGACGGGTTTACCCGCAAGTATTTGTTGAAGTTTGGAGATGGTACCGAAGTGGAGTCGGTGCAGATGGGCTTCCCAGGGCGCTATACCGCCTGTCTGAGCAGTCAGGTCGGTTGTGCGATGGGTTGTGTGTTTTGCGCGACTGGCCAGATGGGCTTTTCCAGAAATCTAACTGCGGGCGAAATCGTCGCGCAGGCGCACCACGTCGAACGCGAGCTGCGGCGCACACAAGGCGATAGTTTGCGTAATATCGTGATGATGGGCATGGGCGAGCCGCTGCACAATTTCGAGCCAACGATGGAGGCGCTGGATATCATTACCGACAACCGCGGTTTAAATATCGGCCCCGCGCGGGTGGCGATCAGCACGGTCGGTTACATTCCTGGTATTCAGAAATTGGCGCGCCACCCAAAGCGCTACTCGCTGGCAGTGAGTTTGCACGGGGCAAGTGATGCAGAGCGGGGCAAGTTGATCCCGATTAATAAAAAGTGGCCGCTCGACGACTTGCTCGAAGCTTGCCGGGAGTATTCAGCGATCAAGCGTGCACGCGTGTTCTTTGCATGGACCTTGATTGGTGGCGTAAACGATAGCGACGATCATGCCCGCCGACTCGCTGCGCTTTTAGAAGGAATGGATGCGCATGTGAATTTGATCCCGCTGAACCCGACCGAGGGATTCGACGGAACGATGCCAACCGAAGCGCGCACGCGTGCGTTTCAGCAGATCATTCAAGACGCGGGCATTCCCAGTACCATACGCCAGCGTCGCGGCATTGATGTTGCTGCCGGTTGTGGGCAGTTAAAAGCCAAGCGAAAATAGCTTAACCCTACGCCTTGCGCCGAGCTTGCACCGCTTCGGCCAGGTCCTCGAGGATTGCTTCGGTAGCCGGCATGTCGATGCACTCGTCAGTGATGCTTTGTCCATACACATTGCCGCCTGTAGCGTCGTAGTTCTGGCGTCCGGCCACCAGGTGACTCTCCAGCATGACGCCGGCGATACCTTGTTGGCCGGCAGCAATTTGCTGCGCGAGATTGTGGGCGACCGCGCTCTGACGGGTGTAGTCTTTGTTGCTGTTGCCGTGACTGCAGTCGATCACCAGCTTTTGCGGCAGGTCGACGGCTTTGAGTTGTTCCAAGATCGGTGCAACATCCTTAGCCTCGTAATTCGGACCGGTGCGGTTGCCGCCGCGCAGAATCAGATGGGCGGACTGATTGCCAGTGGTTTCGAAAATAGCAGTGACGCCCTGTTTCGTGACCGAGGGGAACCAGTGGGGTTGACCCGCCGAGCGCACGGCGTCGATCGCGATTTGTACGTTGCCGCTGGTACCGTTTTTGAAGCCAACCGGCATCGAGAGGCCGGAGGCGAGCTCGCGGTGTACCTGGCTCTCGGTAGTGCGTGCGCCGATCGCGGACCATGCAATGGCGTCCGCAATGAATTGAGGGATGATAGTGTCGAGGAACTCAGCGCCGGTGGGCAGGCCGAGCTCGCAGATGTCGACCAGCAGTTTGCGACCAACGCGCAGTCCGGTGTTGATTTCGAAGCTACCGTCTATCCCGGGATCGTTGATCAGCCCTTTCCATCCGACCACGGTGCGCGGTTTTTCGAAATACACGCGCATGATAATTTGCAGGTCGGCTTTGTATTTCTCAGCCAGCGGTGCGAGTTGTTGGGCATATTCGATTGCCGCCTTGGGGTCGTGAATCGAGCAGGGGCCGACGACGACGATCAGCCGGTCATCCGTGCCATTCAGGATGGCTTCGCTTTCGGCGCGTCCTTGATCCACCACTGCGGTCGCTTTGTCGGTGAGCGGGATTTCTTCGATCAGAATTGCCGGGGCGAGCAGTGGGCGTTTACCAGCGATGCGAGTATTGTCGTGTTTGGTTGCCATGATAGAACTGGGAATGTGATTCAGCTGATTTGATGTTCGGCTTTGAGGACGCCGATGCAGGGGATTTGGCGATAGCGGCCGGCAAAATCGAGACCGTAGCCGACCACGAATTCGTCGGGGATTTTAAAGCCTACAAAGTCGGCCTCGCAGTCGACGCTGCGGCGTACTTGCTTGTCCAGCAGCACGCAGGTCTTGAGCGATGCCGGGTTCATGCTTTGCAGAACTTTGGAGACTTTCGAAAGGGTGTTCCCTGTGTCGAGAATGTCGTCGATCAGCAGGACGTCCATGCCCTCAATGTCGAGGCGAATGCGGTCGATGATTTCCGGAGTTTGCACCGGCGCGGTGCTGTTGCGATAGCTGGAAACGCGAATGCAATCGAGCTGCAACGCGAGGTTGAGCTCGCGGATCATGTCTGCGACAAAAATCACGGCCCCGTTGATGATCGCAATGACCGCCAATTCGCGGCCCTGGTACGCGGCATTGATTTCTGCGCCGAGTTCTTTGAGCCGTGCTTGAATGGTCGCCTCGTCAAGGATGACTTTTTCGAGATCGTTGATCGGGGAGTAGGTGCGGTCGTCGCTAGGCATTGTCAGAGTCATTGGCGTTCGTTTCGAGCTGAAGGAGCTGATCTTCGGGTTTACATTCCTGGAAGTCGGGGCATGCCACCGCCTTCGCCCATTTGCGCTTGCATCGCTTTCATCATTTTACGGCCTTTGCCTCCGTTCATCATCTTCATCATCTTTTGCATCTGATTGAATTGTTTGAGCAGGGCGTTGACATCGCGCACTTGCACGCCGGCGCCGTTGGCGATGCGTTTCAGACGGCTGCCGCGGAGCAGGCGCGGGGTGCGGCGTTCCTTTAAAGTCATGGACAGAATAATGGCTTCGGTGCGGGCCATTTTCTTTTCTTCTTCATCGCCGATCTCGATGCCACTGGCGCCGGGCAGCATGCTGACGATGGAGCCGAGTGAGCCCATCTTTTTGACTTGCTGCATTTGCGAGAGGAAATCTTCCAGATTGAAGTCTGCCTTGCGCATCTTTTCGGCCAGACGCTCGGCTTCTTTTTCGTCGATGGTTTCCTGGGCTCTCTCAACCAGAGAGACCACGTCACCCATGCCGAGGATGCGCGAAGCCATGCGGTCGGGGTGGAAGACTTCAAATTCGTCGGCCTTTTCGCCCAAGCCCATGAATTTGATCGGCACATCGGTGATCGACTTCATCGACAGGGCCGCGCCGCCGCGGGCGTCACCGTCGAGTTTGGTCAGGATGATTCCCGTGCAACCAACTGCTTCGTGGAAATGTTTGGCTACGTTGACCGCTTCTTGACCGAGCGCCGAGTCGGCGACGAGCAGGATCTCGTCGGGCTGAACCGCCTTTTTAAGGTCTTTGATTTCTTGGATCAAATCGGTGTCGATTTGGAGGCGGCCGGCGGTGTCGAAGATAACGAGGTTGGCGTCGGCTGATTTCGCCGCTTCGAGGCCGCGCTTGCCGATCTTGACCACATCCTTCTCTTCGCGGTCACCGTAAAAGGTGCAGCCCTCATTCTTGGCCAGGAGCTCGAGTTGATCGATGGCAGCGGGGCGATAGACATCACAAGCGACCAGCGAAGGGCGGTAGCCGCGCTTTTTGGCGAGATGACGGGCGAGCTTGCCGCTACTGGTGGTCTTGCCTGAGCCGTGTAGGCCGACCATCATGATGCGCAGCGGCTTCTTGTCTTCCAGTTCGGTGGCACCCTCGCCGAGTAGTTTAACCAGCTCGTCGTGAATGATTTTGATGACCTGCTGGCCGGGCGTGACGGATTTGAGTACTTCCTGGCCGACGCATTGCGCCTGGACTTCGGTCACAAACTCGCGCGCCACTTTGAAATGAACGTCCGCCGAGAGCAGGGCCTTGCGCACTTCTTTAAGCGCTTCGGCCATGTTGTCTTCGGTGAGTTTTCCGACGCCGCGCAAGTTGCGCAGAGCGGACCCCAGTTTGTCTGTAAGATTTTCGAGCATTTTCGGTGTTTTGTAAGGCCTACCAGCTAAGCGTGTGTTGTCTTGGAGGCAAAGGAAATTTTTGGCAGATGTCCACTGTCGGCGTTTCGGGGTCGGCGCGATACGCATCAGCAAGAGGGTATGGCGATGAGGGCAGGCACACTGATCGAGGCTTGCTCTTTCATCAGAGCCTAAGGGATTGATGTATGCTTTTTGTGCAAACCCCCGAGCTGAGTCACGGATGCATCGATGTGAGAGAGGGCGGTAGATTTTGATCGCACGCGCTCAGTTTCGCTATCCATTCATTCAATCGGGTGCTCTAGACTGAGCCAGCAAGCCGGCCAAATTGTCCACGGTCCGCGTGCCAATTTGATTGGTGGTCCCATCGCCTATGCCGAGGGCCGGCGGCTCTGGCTGTTGAAATGCTCAGTCGCGAGTGGGTTGATCCCGCAATCTCGTGTGGCGGGCGGAGAATGCCGATCGGCATGGTCACCTCCTTTGATTAGCCTAGTTGATTTGGCAGTTAGATAACCGAGGTGGTCACCAGTGTGACACCCGCATTTCTGTCTCTGGAATTGGATGATCGATCGGGTTCTGCCTCTGCTGGGGCAGACAGAAATGTCTGTTTCACTGACTCGGAAATCGCTGGGTCCTACATTTTTTAGGTACGGTCTCTAGAAAATTAACGTAGTCGAGTTCTTTTACGTGTTCGACCATCACGAGATTTTGAAGGGCTGCAAGCGAGCGGGATGCCGAAAGCGAAAAAGAATTGGAATGATGGAAATATTTAAAATAGACGTGAGGGTGCCTGCTTTTCTGGAAATCATGAGATTATTATTCATTACTGCGCTAGCAGCCCTGTGTTTCTGCTCTGCCACTGCTGCCCCACAAGCAGAGGCAAAGGCACAAAGTAAAAAAGCCAAACATGCAGTGGTCGCTCCTACCTATGCAGACGTTGCGTACGATATTCATGAGCGCACCGTGCTCGACTTCTGGCAAGCTGAGGGGGATGGTCCACGCCCAGTTAAGGTCTATATTCACGGCGGCGGTTGGAGTCAGGTCGATAAGAAGAAGCAAAAAGGAATTGAGAAGTTCCTGGAAGCAGAGATCTCCGTCACTGCGATCAACTATCGGTTGCTTAACGATGGCATCACTTTACCCACCCCCGTTCATGATGCCGCCCGTGCCATCCAGTTTTTGCGCTTCAAAGCCAAGGAATAGAAGATTGATAAAAATAGGTTTGTTCTTACCGGTGGCAGTTCCGGTGGTTGTACTGCGGTCTGGCTCGCCACTCACGATGACCTTTCCAATCGCGACTCCGAGGACCCCATAGAACGCGAGTCTACCCGTGTTCAAGGCATCGCCGTCAGGGTCGCGCAAACCGCGATTGACCCTAAACGTATTGAACCTTGGATCGGCCCCAATGTGTTTCATACAATTATTTATAGGTCCGTTGGTGAAGAAAACATCAAAGATGCGCTTAAAAACTACGCCAAACACGAATCGCTGTATCGGGAGTTCTCCGCTTATTATTACCTCACTCAAGACGATCCGCCAATCTACCTTGGTTACGGTCTGAATCTCACGGTGCCCGCCACGAGCATCGGCTATGGAATTCATCATGGTATGTTTGGGCAGAAGTTTAAGGAGAGGTCCGAAGACGTGGGGCACAGTCAAGTGTATCTCAACGGTTGGGGTGACGATGAAGTCATACAAATGCTTCTGGGTAACTAGGCCTCTTTTTCGGGCAGATCCTAAGGGGGTGTTAGATGCATGTTTAAATTCAGCTCTGACGACTTTCCCGTAGTCATCGTGTGAGTCCGGCCCCGCTTGACCTTGCAAAAGTGTAGACAGTGATGGCACGTGGGAACTAAGAACCATCAGCCGCGTGGCGCCACATTCCGAAAGGACCAGTGGCGAAGTCTTGAAGGGATCGTTGGTAGTGATGGGCAAACGCACTGATGTCGTGTTGAAACAGATGCTTTACATGTCGGGGGCATTCAGTAGGTTAATTTTTTTAGCCCGCATGGCATCACCTGCCCATGGGCGTCCATGATTCAGTATATTTATGAAGCAGCGCACCATTCTTAGGGAAGTTTCGATCAGTGGTAAATCTTTGCACACGGGCGAAGAAGTTCATCTCACGCTCAAGCCTGCGCCGGTCGGGCATGGTATCGTCTTTCAGCGCATGGATCTGTTTGGTAAGCCTGAGCTCAAGCCGCTGGTTGAATATGTCACCGATCTCGTGCGCAGCACAACGATTGCGGATGGGCATGCGAAGGTCAACACCGTGGAGCACGTCCTCAGTGCGTTGAGCGGCTGTGGCGTTGATAATGTATTGGTTGAGATGGATGCCAGCGAGCCGCCGATTTTGGATGGTTCTGCCAAGCACTTTGTGAATCTGATCCAGCAGGCCGAGCCGGTAGAGCAGGATGCGGAGCGCGAATATTTCGTCCTAGACGAGCCCATTTCCGTAACTCGCGGTGCCAGTTCGATCATTGCGCTGCCGCACGATGGTTTTCGCGTGACCTGCACATCCACAGATGATCGTGGCATTCATACGCAGCACCTGAGCCTTGATATCGACCCCGAGTCGTATATCGCACAGGTCGCACCGGCGCGTACTTTCACGATTTACGAGGACATCGAGGAGTTGCTTAAGCTGGGGAAGATCAAAGGAGGCAGTCTTGACAGTGCGATTGTGATCAAGGGTGACAAGATTTTGTCGAAAGAGCCATTGCGCTTTAAGGAAGAATTCGTGCGCCATAAGATCCTCGATATAGTCGGCGATATTGTGCTGGTGGGTATGCCGATCAAGGCACACTTTATTGCGGTTCGTCCGGGGCATGCATTGAATGCGGAGCTTTCCAAGGTGCTGCGTCAGAAGCTGCTTGAGAAGATCAAGGGCGCCAAGAAAGCGCCTGCGAAGAAGCCCGCGGTCACAGATGCTCCTGAGAAGGTGATGGATATTCGCCGCGTGATGGATCTCCTGCCGCATCGCTATCCTTTCATCATGATCGATCGTGTGATCGATGTGCCGAGTGAGGACGAGCTGGTGGCACTCAAGAATGTCACGATCAATGAGCCGTATTTTCAAGGTCACTATCCCGGCCGTCCGGTAATGCCTGGTGTGCTGCAGGTCGAAGCCATGGCGCAGGCTGCCGGCTTGTTGTTGTTGCGTAAACTGCCGGTCGAGGACAACAAAATCGCATTTTTTATGAGCGTGGATAAGGTCAAGTTTCGCCGGGCCGTCGAGCCCGGTGACTCCGTTGAGATCCGTGTAAAAATCACCAAGATTCGCGGCAACAAGATCGCGACTGCGACCGGCGTTTGCTCGGTCGCCGGCAAGACCGTCTCCAGTGCCGAACTGATGTTCATGCTGGCCGACGCATCTGAATAAAACTGAGGAGGCTCTATTTGATGGTTACAGACGTTCATCCTACCGCAGTCATCGAGCCCGGTGCCGAACTTGACCAAGGTGTCACCATCGGTGCGTATGCTTACATCGGTGCCCAAGTGAAGATTGCCAAAGGCACCGTGGTGATGCATCACGCGACTGTCGACGGCGCGACCACCATGGGGGCGGACAATGAAGTGCATCCGTATGCC
>DOCS01000085.1:8981-17471 GCA_003503355.1 Opitutia bacterium | reverse complement strand
AGGCGAGATGCCTCCGTCCTCGCCCAAGCGCGGCGACGAATCCCCAGCTTCAGCAGCTAATTTGGAACGCGCGGTATAAATAGATGAAAAGGGCGGCATCGAGGCTGGTTCGCAGGATTCTAGAAAGGACTACGTTTGAGGTCGGGATTTTTGAGCGATGTTGGCAAGCATATTGCGCCTAACTTCGAGATCACTAGGGCTACAGAAGAACTGCTGCTGAGTGCCTGAAAGCGCACAGCGACAGCCCCAGAGCCGTCGCCATTTAACCCGCATAGGCGCGGCTGACACGACTGGGCACAGGTTTCAACTTAAGATCACCGGTCACGGGCGATGAGGCGGAGAGGTACGATTTCTCAACGGCCCGGTCCAACTTAAGGATCAGCATCAACTTGTTCTGAAGCTGCTCGATCTTCGCTTTGACCGGATCCAGCAGGCGCTCGCGCTGTTGACCGTAAGCTCGCAGCGCCTGGTTCATCGCAGTAATTTGCACCAACAGCCCCTGCTTCTCCTCCATGGTTGCCTCTAGCGAGCGCCCGCTTTTCAAATTCGCTTGCTCACGCTTCAGCAATTCACCGAGCTGCCCGGTGAGAGCATCATATTCGGCGAGCAAGCGTTCGATCGTCTGTTCTTCATTTGAATTCATAGTGTATCTCTTTTTTTAAATGTTTAAGCATCCTCTTTTAGACGTTCGGTAAAGCCCTCATACCAGTTGAGCAGTCCAAGTTGCCAAGACGCACTGTCCGCAAGAAACTCAAACTCCTCACTCAATGTATCGACCCCGGAATCGTCGCGCATCACTTCGACCTCCTGAACCACAAAGTTGAAGGACTCCACAGCCCGCCCATAGCGACCTAACTCGCGAAAACAGCTGGCCATTTGCAGCACGATCGGCAACTGCCATTGAGGCGCCTGATCCATCACAACCAAAGCCTGATAGAGCCGAAGCGCCGTCTCATACTCACCTGATTCAAAATAATAATTGGCCAGAAAGTTACCCGCCAAACGCCGCCACTCCACCCACTCGGAAGTCATATTATCTTCGGGAGCACCGCCCATCTCGACCAGCCCCAGCAGGGTCTGGCGCCCCGCATCAATTTGCTTCATGTCGATTTGAGCACGCGCCTTCTCATAACGCAGCTCAGCAATAAAGCTGCTGTTCGGATACTCCGAAATGAACTTATCAATCTCACGCAGCCCTTTTCCACGCTCGCCAACATAGAGGAGAGATTTCGCTTTATAAAAGCGCAGCGTTTCGCGATCCTCTGGCCCGAGTTCCAGCAGAACAATCCGATTAAACAAGTCGAGCGCTTGAGCCCACTGCCCCAAGGCAAAGTGTGTACGGGCGATTTCAAACTGAGCCCGCCGAGCGAGCTTTAAATATGAATTCATGCCGTCTTCACCAGACATAACAATCGCATTCAAAACACGATAGAAGGCAGCGATCGCGAGCTCGTACTGCCCCAGCTCGCGGTGAATCATCCCCGTTTGAAAAATAATCTCCTGCCTGCGTTGGTCATTCGGATAACTATCCGCATACAGCTTCAGCAAGCCTATCGTGCGCAGCGGCATGTCCTGCTGGTAGTATATCCGCGCAATGTGAATCAACGCGGTCTTCTCCACCTCGGGGCGCGCACTCTCAAAGTTGAGCACTTTAACAAAGGCTGAGATCGCCGACATGTAGTCCATCGCGTGATAGAATTGTAGGGCGGACTCAAGCAACAGTTCGTCTGGCTCGGGGAGTGCCTGCGTTTCTGCGGCAGGAGCGGAGAATTCGGGGCCGAGCAGCTGCGCTACTTCAAGGCCGAGCTGATCCGCCGGGCTGCCCGCCGCTTCAGCTACGTCCTTTTGATCTCCTTGGCCCCGCGCTGACTTCGCCGCATCGATCTGGGCGGGCGCGACTGCGCCCATACGCTCGAAGAAGCCGAGACTCGACTCCTCTCTGGGATCCAGATTAGCGAGCGCGAAGGTGGCACTGCCGATAAAAGCAAGCGCGCAAAAGAGTCGCAGTCGGCAAGCTGATTGTAGTGATGACTTAAGCATGATGCATGAAAGGGAACAGGTGGCGTTGAAATAAAACCGCAGCTGCCGCTATTGGGGGACGGTACGATAGCGGGCGGAGCTTTTCGGCAGGTTTTGCGATGGTGGGGTAAAGTAATTCAAGCGGTCAACCGGAGTCAGCACATTATATCCACCAAGCCCCTCGGTTGTCGTCTCGACGGCAGGAAAGAACATAAGAAGCTTCGAAAGTTCGCCGCCGCCCGGCTCATAGCGTGTAAAAATCTGAGCCTGAGCCACATCCACCGATACGGGTGCCTGACTCGTCCCAGCCAAATCTGCCCGACGGCTAGGGCCCGCCTGCACCGACTCGCTTGCAGTGAAGCGCACTGGCGCCGAATCCTGAGGCGCCGAGCCAACCTGACTCGCAGACGCCGCAGCCGCACCGCTTGCTTCAGACAGCTCTCCACTAGCCTCCCCTTCCGCCTCCGAAGCAAGCTCCAAACGCTCAACAAAACTTGAGTAGCTCGGAGGAGCTGACACCAAGGGCTTAGAGATCGAACCCAAAGGCGCGTTGAGCGCGTGCTCCTCGTAGTCCACTCGAGGGGCGCCCGTCACCTGCAAATAGGATTCGTCGGTCGCCGCATGCCCGCGCGACTGGTGACTACTCAGCCCGCCCGGCTGGTGACTGCCAAGCGCATGCGGCTTGTGCCATTTGATGAGTGGCCCTGCCTGCACACCGATCCACCCGCCCCACAGAAGCAGGAGGAATACAATGCGGCACAATCTACCTTTGATCAACATACGAACCAGCATAGCATTTCGCTTGCCACTCTACACCATCAGGACGTCGAACCAAGCCCCAAGAGCCACCCACAAGACTCCGCCCGCGCTGGAAAGGCACTCGTCTGCCCGGACAATGAACGATGCAGCAGAGTGAAAAAGGCTCATAAGAATCCGGGTGCACAAAACCCGATTTAGCACAATTAAAGAACATGCCCACCCTAACACGCGAAGGAAAAACCGCCAGTGGTGACGCGATTTGCACGAACAAAGACTTCGTGCGCGAAATCGTTCAAGAACGCGGGCGATATTCTTGCCCACCTTAAAGCAAATCAGAAAACCACACTCGAAAAATCCAACAGCGAATTCCACCAATCAGCCCCACCCCCCTCTTATTCTATCCCTCGCACAAATCAATCGACAGTTCACCGAGAAAAAATAGGGCAAGCAAACGCACGCACGCACGGGCAACGCATCTCTCTGAGTGGTCGCTCCAGCGAATCTCCCGCGCTGATCCTGCACAAGATGCGTGGGCGATGGAGCGCGAAAAACAAGAACCTCCACCCACGTGATGTGACCATGCTCGAAGACAAATGCCACTGCCGCACAAGGAATAGGACAGCAAACATCGCGCCGTTACTAGGCGCAACTCTTGCGACCTGGAAAGAGGCCGAGCCTAATCAAACCGCACCATATTTCATTCGATTCAGTCAAAGAAATATTGACGTCAAAATAGCCCCGGCAAGAGAAATAAACGCCTAACGAACACGCAGTGAGGCGTCCTACTCCGACTCAACCCGTTTAACATGCGCTTGGCTACGAAGGGAAGGATTTCTGTATCATTTGTTCCGTCTTTTTCATGGCATCGCTCATAAATCCGAGCCCTCGCAGCTTTCCAAGCAGAGGCAATGTAGCACGGCGGGTAAAATATGTAGAATATGCATGCTTTGATGTATATTGCTCAATAACTGAAGAGAACAGCCACTCTTTAATGCGGCCACTAGGACATATTGAGCCATATCTAGAGGCAACGGGCAAAACCGGTTCAGAGACTTCAAAATTCATATTATTTATATATTTATTTATCAGACCAGTCAAGATCTGCACCCCTAAAGCTCTTTCTCCTGCATCAAATGCAATTCTTGCGTAAGTAGCTAGATGCTCAATCCTGTTTTCGTCGCTTTTAAGCATCTGACGGAGACAATTTAATGCGGTCAGCAAGTATCCGACTTTCTCACTCGCATCTGACGACTCTGAATGCGCAAGGGCATAGGCGGTGAGAATTTTCTCATAGTCTTTCGATACAGAGGATTCAAAGTTAAGATTATTTATTGATTCTCCACATGGCAATCGAAGGAAATATTCTCTAACAACATTTAAATCCGGCAAGCAATCTAGTGGCTCAGCCCCCCTCACTATAACTTGTTCTGCCTCAAGAAGGGCGGCCTTGTCTTTTTTACAGCAAAAAAGATTCAACAAATATCCATCAACAGGTTCGGCAGGGCTGAATGGAACCAAAACATCAAGCCCCGGAATAAGTCGATAACTCTCATAACCCAAACGCTCAAAATCATTAATGAGAGACAGGTTAACTTCCGATCCGTGCTTCAACTCGAACATGACCAGCGGAGATGACGAAGAAAGAAAGCTTTTTCCCGACTTCAATATATTACTTTCTTCTCCTTCTGCATCAAGCTTAATGAAATCAACATCACCCCATTGATATTCCTTAGCACAGTGATCAAGCGTTAACAGCGAAACGGTCTCATGTTGCGCTCCAGATGCTGACACATTCGACAAACTATTTAATTCTGAATTTGGGCTGGTGAAAAAATCTGCCTCCCTGATTCCATCGGAAAGCCCTGCTTGTATCAAATCGATGTTGTTAAACTTATTATTAACGACACTATGCCTTAAACAAGCAGCAGTTGCTCCCGTAGGCTCAAAAGCAGACACCTTCCCCTCCTCACCCACAAGTTTGGCAATTGTAAGCGTATAGAGACCATAATTTGCTCCAATATCCACAACTTCCATACCTGGCTTAATAAAAGCACGAAGGAACTTTATTTCATCTTCAAACCAATCACCTTGCTCATGCAAAACATATGGCGTCATGAGTTGCAATGAGGATGGAATCGTCACATGAATATCATTTACGATTTTTATAGTTTCGGTTGTATTGTTTATTTTCATAATGATTAACGCTCAATTTAAAGGCACAACAGTGTTGCAAGGTAACAGATCTAGCGATCACTCGAATGCGGCGTTAAGGCAACACCCACGAATTTAGCCCCCCCCCCCCTGGGGCAGGACGCTTAATTGAAGTTGAACTCTAGGCATCCATGATAACGTGTGACAAAAATAAAGATATGCAAGAATAAGACACCCGAGCAATAGTTGCTCAAAATCCCATCGCGGTATAGGGCGCCCTCGACCCTATAACTGCGATATTGAAGCAAGCCAACGCCTCCGGGCGGGTTGCACGAATTGGCGAACCGTGCATTAAATTACGTGCTTCGGCCTGGCTGGCAGTTCGATCGGCACAATCGGCACACAGGGTGCTCTGTTGACTCATTCCCCTAAAAAACTAAAGTTGAGGAAATTTCTACCGTAGTCTCTTATACACCCCTCCCATGGAACGGCTCACCACATCCCAAATAAACGACTTCAACAACCCACTCGCCTTCGCACGCGAGCGGGAAGCTCGTGTCGGCCAAACCCAATCCGAAACACGCGAAACGCAGAATTTCAGAACCAAGGACAGAGAAGCCTCGTTTCGGCTCGTCACTGGAGCCACCAAGCGCCTCGACACCCTTAAGAGCAACTTGGAGACCATGCTCGACCTTAGCCGCTCGGGCGAACGCATCCGCGGCGACTCGTTTAAGCGCGACACGATCTACGGCAAACTGCGCAGCCTCAGCGCTGGCTTCGACCAAGTCGTCGACTCGGTGCGTTTCGACGGCAACCCGATCTTCAGCGGCAACAAACTAACCTTGGGCATGGGCGCCGGCAGCCGCCCGCTCAGCCTCGAAACCTCCAAACTGTTCACCTACGGCGAGGATGCCCTAAATCTTTCGACCAGCAGCGAAACCGCCGAGCTCACAGTGTTTGAGACGGTCGATGACGTCATCCTCAATCAAAACAGCAGCTCCACCGGCATCACACTCAGCGGCGCCTCTTACATCGAGGGCAGTAACAGCGCCCTTGAGCTCGACAACACCAACTACAAGGTGAAAATTCTTTTCACCGGTAACGATTCTGCCGTCGAACTACGCGATCGCACCGGTGCCCTAATTGAACGCCAAGAAGGCATCAATCTCTCAGGAGAAGGCCGCGAATTTATTGACTTTGACGTCGGCGTGCAACTGCAGATCGACAAACAGCCCGTCCTCGGAGCGCTTGACGAGCTCGACTTCACCACCGACGACCCCATTGAGATCACCTCCTCGATCCTTTACCGACGACTCGACAGCCACACCTTGAGAAATGACGACAGCCAGACGGATACCCCCGATGGTGCGTCGCTTCTATTTGAGGCCTCACTCGGCAGTGCCGCAGTCGGCCAGCTAAGCGTATCCGAGCCCAAGCTGACGCCCTCAACTAGCGACTCCAACGCACTGGAGAGCGGATTCTATAACATGAACATCGAGTATCGGGGCGAAAACTCATACATCCGCCTCACCGATGCGCTGGGCCGCATTCGCGGCTTTAAGTTCGGCGTCGATCTCACCACCGAGTCCACTAGCATTGACTTTGACGGTGGACTGAGCGTCACCGTGACCAACAGCGGCAGGAGCGCGGACGGCAGCCTTCAGGTGCCGATCGAGTACAATCGTCGCCCGCCCGCCATCGAGGCATTCGATTTTCGCCAATACACCCAACAAATCGAAGCTGCCATGGTGTTGATTGACGACGAGCTCGCCCAAATGGCAGAAACAGCTGCCCAAATTCAGGCGCTAAATGCCCAACGAAACCCAGCGCTGCAGGCAAACGGCATGACCGCCGCCAGCTTGAGCGCCAGCTCCAGCCTCAACATCCTATCTGGAGGGAAAAGCGGACCGATCCTGATCAACGCCAACACCAGCAAGAGCCTCGCCCAAGCGGCCGACCAGATCTTTGCGACGACCACCGCCTTCGGCACGCAAGCCAACCAAACACCCGAGCAGCTGGCCTCCCTTCAGCTGGCTTCCGCAGTCAACATCCTGAGCTAGGCAGGCTGCATATTCGGCTGTCGCACGTCAAAACAACGTCACCCATACCCCGCCCCGACGACTTTAGATGAACAACCCCTACCACGCACAGGCGCAAGCGGCGAATCGAGACGCCGCCATTCAGCGACTGCTGGAGCTCTACAGCATCGCGATTGAGGCGAATGCCAGCGGTGACCAGGAAACGCTCGCGCACAGCTTAGCGCTCCTAAAAAAGACCCTCAACCCGGAGGCCAACCCTGCCTTGGCGCGCGAGCTCGCATCGCTCTACACCACCGCAGCGCAGGCCGCCCAAAACAAGCAGCCCGCACTGGTGGCCGAGATCCTTGAAAGGTTGCGTGGCTTTTGGGTCGCACGCGACCGAATCGAAAAAAAACATTTTTTTTCAACAAATCCTTAAAGTTATTTTAAGCACTGCCGTAGTTAATAGTATCAGACCAAGAAATGGTCCGATAATTTAAAAACCAAAAATAACATACTAGAAAAGTAATATTATGGCAGATGTATCACTCAACTCGGGCATTCGTTCCAACCTCCTTCAGCTGCAGCGCTCTTCCGCGTCGTTCCAAACTACGACCGAACGCTTAGCTTCCGGCAAAAAAGTCAACTCGGCGATCGACAGCCCGACCAACTTCTTTGCCGCCGTCAATCTCTCCGACCGCGCAGAGGCACTGAACTCCCGCCTCGACGGCATTGGACAGGCCGTCCAAACCGTCAAGGCAGCCGACAACGGTATCAGCACCATCCGCAGCTTCGTCAGCGCGATGAAGGGTGTAGTAAATAACGCCCTCGGCAACACCGACGGGGATGCACGCGCCGCCTTAGGCCGTCAATTCAATGAACTGCTGGTTCAAGTCGCACAAACCGCCAGTGACGCGAGCTACCAAGGTGTCAACCTCCTGCAAAACAATGAGACCAACACGGTTCAGTTCGGCGAAACCTTCGATTCGTCCAAACTGGATGTTCTCGGCTTCGACTTGGGCGGGCCTGGCTCGGACGTCGATGCCAACGGTGAGGTCGCCGCCGCGGCACAGACCGCGGTAGTCGAAATCGCATCGACCGCATCGGCGGTATCGGTGTCTGCCTCGGGCTACAGTGCTTTCTCCGAAATTGCAGCTGCTACCCAGACTGAATCATTTGCTGGCGTTGGCGGTTTCCTCACTCAAAGCGCCGCCTCCGATGCCGCGGGCGGAGTTGGCTCCGCTGCCGTCGCTTCCGCCGCGGGCGGCACTCAAGCCGTGGATGTCGCATTCTACATGGCCAACCAAACCGGTGATGCCGCCATCGGCATCCAGGGTGCAGGCAGCCTGACAGGCTCGATCGACTGGAGCGGCGCGAGCTACAAGGATGATCTCGCTGCAGTGGTCCAACAGCTCGAGGCCTTCGACTCTGAATTGAAGACGCAAGCCAGTAGCCTGTCGCAGAACTTGGCTTCGATCACCATTCGTGAAGAGTTCAGCAATAACCTGATCAACACCTTGAATGAAGGTGCCGACAAGATGAC
>DOCS01000085.1:2893-8939 GCA_003503355.1 Opitutia bacterium | reverse complement strand
CAGCTCGCGACACAGTCGCTCTCGCTCGCTTCGCAGCAATCCCAGGGAGTGCTACAGCTCCTCGGATAAAACGCTCGGGATGACCTAGAAGGCATCCCGCTCCACACACTCAAAACTTCAAGGAGCAGACGAAAGTCTGCTCCTTTTTTGTGTGCTAGAGCACACCGTTGACCTAGACTATCATGAGGCGCTGGATATTCATCGACCGGCGCCTCAAGCCAGTTGCGACGAGACCATTACCAACACACCTAGCAAAGAGCCGGCGGGGTGCAGGCAAAATTTTCCAGCCGCACGGACTACCCGCCCGCGCATCAGGCAAGCCTCGCCACTAAAAAAAAACAACACACACCATCTAACTGACCTAAAGCAACTTACAAAAAACCATCCAATTCTGGCACTGACGGTGCTTAGCAAAACCACATAACACTTGCTTAGGCGGGTGCTCTGCTAAACATCATTCATATAGTTCATCATGCCCGACGCCGCGCCACACTTACCGATTCGTGCCAACCAACCAGTACTTGCCCAAAATTCACCGCATACCACAATGCCGATCTAAGGCGCATTCAGCCTGCCCAGTTCGCAGCTCACCAACCACTTCAGCGTATGCCCCTCAGTGACTCACCCCCAAAAGACTGCACCGCAGCGACCCGCCGCTTGCATCAGCACATACTATTGCAGGAATTGCGGCCAGCCCTAGATGGCATGGTCAACGACGGTGACACCCGCCAAGCCATTGAACGACTCAAAGCGTGGATCATCGGCAATCCGCTCGATGAGGACGCTTTCATCCTGCTCGGTGAACTCTACGAGCAGGCCGGCGAAACCAACGCAACGGTGGTGACTCTGCAACGCGCTCTGCAACTGAAAGAACTGTCAGCAAGCTATCAACCCTCACCGAGCCTGCTTCGCTTCCAGGAAATCGAGTCCGCCGCGGTGAATGATCCGACCAACCCGCTCTTTCCAGGCTTTGACATTCAAACCAATCGCGAGGGCGACACACGCGGCGCCTTTTTAAAACAACACGCGGAACGCAAGGCAGCCCATGAGTAAAGCACCACACACCCTCTTTGAGGTGGCTCGCAAAATGCACCAAACAGGGCAAACCGAAGCCGCTGCACTGCACTACGCGGATTTACTCCAAGTGGAGCCGGACTACCCGCACGCAGGCTACCTCTGCGCGGTCGCGCTGGTCAGCTTGAATCGGGCGGATGAGGCGCTGCCCTATATCCAGGCACACCTCAAGCAGCGCATGGACCACGCACCTGGTTGGATCACCCTCGGCGGCTGCTACGCACACCAAGATAAAATCCCCGAGGCCGCCGCAGCATACCAAGAAGCCCTGCGCTTCGAGCCGAAAAACTTCGACGCCGCCCTCGGTTTAGGGCAACTGCTGATTAAACAAGAAAGCTGGAAGGCGTTGAGCCAGTTTGCCGATCCAATCCTACAACTCAACCCAAGCAGCCTACCTGCCCTCGGCTTGAAGGTACGGGCGCTGACTGGCTTGGAGGATCACAAGTCCGGCTTGGCTGCTTGTGTTGACTTTTTGGCCCGCAATGAATTTTCGGAGGAATGCTACAAATGGGCTCAACAATGCTTTCATCAGGTGCCGCATCCTAGCGAGGCACTGCTCGAGCAAATGAAAGCGCCCGAGCACATCGAGTGCTGGATCTTGCACTATGACGCCTGCCTGCGGGCGAAGCGGCTGGAAGCTGCGCTGGAGACCTTAAACCGCATCCGCGAGGCCGACCCCGACTACCGGCACTTGAGCCTCGCATTTATCGCCGACTCGCTGCAAAACGCCGAATTCTACGCTGAAGCCGAGCCTCATCACTGGGAGCTTTTGGCCAAAAATCCGCAGGATGACCAGCGCCTAATCCGCCTAATTCAGAATACGCTCGCCTTTGCCAAGTGCGGCCACTCGGAAAAATATGCCGATGCGCGCGAACTGGCAACGATCCTCTTCGCCCGCGCCGGCGATTCGATCGAGTGCTGCGCAGTGATGAACGACCTCTACATGCACGCCTCGCGCCCGGAGTTGGCGCTGCCCTATCAAGAGCGCATTCTCGCCGAACAACCCGAGCATCCGCTGGCCAGTCCCTATCTATTCGTACTCAACTACGACGAGCGCCGGCCCGCGGATGAGATTTTTCAAGCGCATCGCGATTGGGGCCGCCGCTATCAGGCCAAGTTCGACGCTAGCCACCACTTCGAAGCGCGCGAGCGCAATCCCCAGCGCAAACTGCGCGTCGGCTACCTCTCCCCGGACTTGGGACAGCACCCGGTCGGCTTTTTCGCCATCGACATCTTTAAAGCGCATGACCCCAACACGGTCGAAGTGTTTCTCTATTCGAACCGGCATGAGGAAACCGGCGACGACAAACTGTCGCAAGCATTTCGCGCGCAGGTAGGCGACGATCACTGGCGTTGGACGCGGGGACTTTCGACCGAGAAGCTGCGGGATTTGATCCGTGACGATGCGATCGACATCCTCATCGACATGGCCGGACATACTGGGCACAATCGCCTCGATGCACTCGCCTGCCGCTCCGCCCCGATTCAAGTGAGCTGGCTCGGATACCCGAACACCACCGGACTGGAGACGGTCGACTATCGGCTCTCCGATGCGATCACTGAACCGAAGGGGGCTGCCGATACGCGCAGCACCGAAACCATCTACCGGATGCCGAACGGCTTCCACGTGTTCAATCTGCCTGCAGAGCTGCCCGAGCCTGCGGAACCGCCTTGTCTCAAGCGCGGTTATGTCACCTTTGGCAGTTATAATAACATGAACAAGCTCGGCTCGAAGAGTGTCGAGCTCTGGGCCAAGCTGCTGAAACGGGTCCCCAACTCAAGGATTGTACTTAAACACAAAACCCTCGCCTTTGTGGACAATCAGGAAACCCTCCGCTCGCTGTTTGCAATGCATGGTATACAAGCACATCGCCTGATCCTCAAAACCACGACCCCGGGCATGGTGGAGCACTATCATAGCTACGGAGAGATGGACATCGCACTCGACCCAATCGCCTACAATGGCACCACCACCAGCTGCGACGCGCTCGCGATGGGCGTGCCGATACTGACGCTCCCCGGCCAAACGCATGCCTCGCGCGTGACCGCCAGCCTGTTGCATCGGGTCGGGCTGGATCGCTGGGCGGCGCAATCCGAGGAAGCATTTTTACAAATCGGCTCGCTGGCCGCTCAAAATCCAACGATGCTGCAACAGCTCAGGCAGGAATTGCCCCATCGTTTTCGCCAATCTCCCTTAGGCGATGGGCCAGCCATGGCGCGCGACTTGGAACATGCCTACCGTGATATGTGGCAAACATTTTGCTATGAAAACGCTAGTGCCAAAGCCGCAAGCACCACTGAAAACGATTAACTGAAAAATACACCAACGAACCACCGAAAACGATGAATACTGAAGAAGCCGCGAACCACCTAGATCCACAAGTGATTAAAACCTACGAAGAGGCCGTTGCACTGGCCAGAGCCGAGGGAGACAAGCAGGACATGCCGAAGGCCGTCGAACTGATGGAACAAGCCGCAGAAGCCGGTCACCCGATGGCGCAATGCAATATGGGCTACTTTTACACAGTCAGCGACACGGTCGAAGTGAATCATACCACCGCAGCCACATGGTTTCAAAAGTCGGCCGATCAAGGTGTGCCCCAGGCGATGTTTAACCTCGCTCGACTGTATCGTGTTGGCAGCGGCGTCGAGGAGAGCGCGGAAAAGTCGCTGGCACTACTTCGCGAAGCCGCTAGCCTCGGCCACCCGGAATCACTGCACAACTTGGGCATCTTTCACTTCGCAGGCGAAATGGGCGTGGAACAGGATTACCAAGCCGCCGCGGTGTTTTTTGAAAACGCCGCACAAGCCAAACACGCGCCCTCACTCTACAGCCTGGGCCTGTGCTACAGCCTCGGGTACGGCGTCGAGCAAGACGAAGTAAAGGCGGTCACGCTCTACGAAGATGCCGCGCGTATCGGCGACACCAATGCGGCCTTCAACCTCGGCCTCTACCATTATTATGGCAAAGGTGGTCTCGATGTGAACCCACAGCGAGCGAAAGAACTGTTCGGTGCAGCCGCAGCACATGGACATGCCAAAGCGCGCGCTGCATTTACATCGATCGAAAACAACGAGTCCCTAGAGGAATCGACTGTCGAAGTGACTGAATAAACGGCTCACCGCGCAAAGCCCTACAGGTGCCCCAATAAAGGGCGTCTCCATAACGCCTGTCAGTCGCGCCACCCCGTGCTGTATGAAACACGGAGTGGCACGACTCGCGCAGTGCAAGACAGTCTAATAGTAGGCTGAAAACTCTTCTCGCTGCTCTTGTTTGAAGCGCGCGAGCTTGTTACGCAGCGTGCGGATACTCACCGCCATCCATTCGGCCGCCTGAGTACGGTTGCCCTCGGAGCGTTGCAGACATTTGAGAATCAATTGACGCTCCACCGCGGCTAGGCTCAAGTCCTCGCTGTCTTCGATAATAGTCGCCGCTTCACTTTGGGCCGTATTCTGGAAATGAAGTACCTGTTGCTGCTTATCTTCGACGTGATCGACAAAGGAGGGATTGAGCCCTAAATCACCGTCGAATTCACCGACCTGTTGTAGGTAATAATTTTGGATCTCCAGGGGCAAAGCGGAAGCCCGAACCTGATCCCCACTCACAGTCATAATCACTGCGCGCTCAATGACGTTTTGCAGCTCACGAACATTCCCCGGCCAGTTGTAACAAAGTAGTGTGTTTTTACAGTTCGGGTCGAGTGCCTCTAGTTTGCGCCCGTGCTTGCGGGCAAACTTTTTTAGAAAAGTATCGGCGATCAGCAGCACATCTCTGCCTCGCTGGCGCAGGGAGGGCGATTCAAGCGGGAACACATTCAGTCGATAGTAAAGATCCTCGCGAAAAGTCCCCTCTTTGACCGCTTGAACGAGCGTTCGATTGGTGGTGGCGAGAATGCGCACATCGACCTTGATCGTCTTTGTCCCACCGACTCGCTCAAACTCACGCTCCTGCAGTACGCGTAACAGTTTAGCCTGCAGCGGCAACGAAATCTCACTCACCTCATCCAGCAGCAGCGTCCCCCCATCGGCCAGCTCGAAACGCCCCATACGACTCTGCAAGGCGCCGGTAAACGCGCCTTTTTCATGGCCGAAGAACTCGCTCTCAATCAAACTTTCGGAGACGGCCGCACAGTTCACTTTAATAAACGGTTTGTTACGCCTCTGACTGGAGTTGTGAATCGCCATCGAGATCAGCTCCTTACCCGTCCCCGTCTCGCCGCTGATCAGCACCGTAGCATCCGTCTGCGCCACGTTTCGAATCAGCTGCTGCAGCGCATTCATCGGCTCCGACTCGCCGACAAGATTCCGATTGCCCGTTGAGCTGGTCTCCGAGGTGAGCCCTTGATTCACTCGGATCAAGCGC
Organism: Opitutia bacterium; assembly: GCA_003503355.1. Classification (GTDB taxonomy): domain Bacteria; phylum Verrucomicrobiota; class Verrucomicrobiia; order Opitutales; family Coraliomargaritaceae; genus Lentimonas. The sequence continues at coordinate 3,502 of DOCS01000085.1, read as the reverse complement.
TCCAGCTTGTTCACCTTTCCCAGAATGATGTCGATCTCATCGTGCGAGAAGGGCTTCAACATGTAATCAAAGGCACCAAGCTTCATGCACTGCACCGCCGATTCAATCGTGCCTTGCCCCGTAATCATGACCACCACTGGAGGGCGCTCCATGCGTTGAATCTCCTCCAACAGATCGGTCCCCAAGCCGTCGGGGAGATTCACATCGCAGAACATCAAGTCGAAACTCGAGTCGCTGGCAAACAAGACTCGCCTCGCCTCATCGAGCGACGCGGTCGCCCTTACCCGAAAACGTTTTCTCGTCAAGAACTCCTGCAGTGTCTTACGTATGATGAGTTTATCATCCAGAATTAATACGCTTTTAGCTGGCATAGATTGCTCGGAGAGTAGTGCGGAATTTCAAAAGGCAGCAAAAAGAAAAAAAACAGAACGATGGGGCAGACGTCGCCACACTCTGAACGCTACTCGGCGAGTGCATTCGGCGAACAAGAACGCACGCTAGTTCGCAAATTCAATGCTAAATTCCTTTTGCCACAAGAACAAATTCACTAAAGGCCACCCCAACATCGGGTCGACCTGCCCTTCATCCGAAAGCGCTTCGCGCACATCA
>DOCS01000085.1:0-2881 GCA_003503355.1 Opitutia bacterium | reverse complement strand
GACAAAGCAGTTGAGCCGGGCCGGCACTCGATTTCAGCATCGATTGATACAGCTCCCGCCACTCAGCCTCAAACATGTCAAAGAAGGGCACGGGAAAACTGACCTTGCGCTGTTTCAAGATGCGCTCGGGCACACGCCCCGCGAATGCATTGCGCAGCAGCCGTTTGGATTGAATCAAGCCTTCCCGCTCCAAGTCGTAAACCGACTTACCGCGGAGATCCTCCACTCGAAGCCCCGACTGCAATGCCATTTTGTAGCTATCGGGCAGGCGAAATAACCATTCCACCAAAGTATGATCAGTAAAAGGCACACGCCCCTCCACAGAAGCCGCCATGGTCGAACTGTCCAAGCGACTGAGCAGGCCTTCCAAATTCACCCGAGCATGTACTTTCAGGTAGGCCGAGAAAGTTGAATCATCCGTATAGTCGGTGAACATCTTTTTATAATATGCATCCACCGGATCTTCACTGCCAAGCGGACAGAGCCGGGAATCCAAAAGGGAGTTCAGACGATCTTTTGGAATCCAAGAATTCATTCTGAAAAAATGCGCCTGCCTCGACCCAGCTGCATCCGCCCCGTAGGCAGCCTTAAAGCATGCCTCGTCCATTTCTCCGCCACCGCGATGCATACGATCCCAATCAAACGCAGTAAAAGTGGGTAGTAGATAGCCGCCAAACACTTCATCCGCACCCTCGCCAGACAAAGCGACTTTATACTTGCTGCTGAATGAATTCGCTAGGCGATAAATCGGCACCTCATTGGGCGTACTCAGCGGCAGCCCCTTTTCCCCAATCAACCAGGACCAGTCGCTAAGATAGTCGGCCCGATTCAGGCGAATCTCATCATTCTGCACTCCGTGATAGTGCGCGTTTTCCCGAATGGACTCCCACTCATTAAAGCCCTCTTGATCGTACCCAACACTGAAAGTGCCGAGACGACTCCCCGCCTTCTGGGAAGCCAGATGACTGAGGATACTGCTGTCGATGCCACCACTTAAAAAACCGCCCACCGGCACATCACTGAGCATTTGACGCTGCACCGCAGCATCCAAGAGTCGGCGCGTTTCTTCGCTGGCCTCTTCGAACGAAATATCAGTAGGAGTCAGTGACGCTTGGCAGGAAGGCAGCTTCCAATACGTGCTGACCTCAGGCTCCCGCCGGTGCCTCCAGCTCCAATATAAATCCGTACCGGGCTCGATTAAGCGCACACCGTCGACCAACGTACGCGAACCCAAGCTGGTTCGAATGGTCCGCAGATAATGTGAGACGGTGCCGATGTCGATTTTTCGTTCAATATCACTGAAGGCGAACAAGGCTTTCATCGACGAAGCAAAGCGTAGCTGTCCCGCTTCGAAGTGATAGTAGAGCGGCTTCACACCCAGCCGGTCGCGCACCAGCCAACAGGCATCCTCTCGAGGGTCATAAAAGGCAAATGCGAACATGCCATCGAGCCGCCCCAAACATGCGCGGCCCCAGCGCAAATAAGCCTGCATCAGCAGTTCCGTATCGCAGCTCGTCTTGAATTGAACCCCAGAATCCGACAGCTCCTTGCGTAGCGCCTTGTAGTTGTAGAGTTCACCATTAAACACCAGGGTCACGCCCGTCGAGCGCTCCACCCAAGGTTGCTGGCCGGACTCCGGATCAAGAATAGCCAGTCGACGGTGCCCCAAGCAGACGCCTTTCGACTGGAAAAAACCTGCCCCATCCGGACCGCGCCGTTGCATCCATTCGGCACCGCGTTCGACTTCCTTCCGCGTTCTCGGCGAGATCGAGCGCGCGCCACAAATGCCAATTATTCCACACACAGTTTCAACACGGGGCTGCGTCCGCCTTAATGGGAACCTTGCTCGGCTCCAGCTTGGCCTTTCAAGCCTTGAATCAAATTGTCATTCAGCTCGATAATCACCAGCACGCCGGCGCGCGTTGGCTGCGCAAGCATTGTGAATGTGCGCTTCTTCACAAACAGCCCCAAGCTCAGCAGACTGGTGCGCACGTCTTCTTCGAGCGAACTGCTCTCCGACGACCAATCCGCGCAGAACACATCCCAAACCTTTTGGTTGAACTTAAGCGCTTCATCAATGCCGCTGTCGTAGCCGAGCTCCTCATCTTTTCCGAGACATGCACGCAACTTGCCCGCAGCCATCTCGAGAATCGAAATCTCGACCTGGCGTCCGGATCCCGCAGAGTACATCTGCGTCTTTCGATAGAGCTTGGTCAGGTTATTCTGCATGGGAAATTAACTCGGTTTCGTGGGTGATCGTAGCCTGAAGATCTTTCAAGGCGGAGTAATACTGCGCATCTGCAAGCTTAGCCGTCACCGGCTCTAACGATGCACTCAGACTGGGGGCAGCCTTTAGCACCTCTCCCAACAGTCTATTAAACGATTGAAGCAAAATTTCATGCGAAGCCTGATCAAAATAGAGCGTTTGAACGATCAGGTATAGCTTCTGACAAGGCGACTTCGCATCTTGCTCAAGAAGTATGTCCTTCTCCCGAAGCATCGGTACGTTGTTCATCAATTCGAGAACGGCACCACTCCCCGCGTTGCGTATTAGCGCGCCACTCAAAAACACGCGCTCATTTGGTTTCAACTTTAGTTTTAAACCCATACTGATGTCCGTTTAACGAAGGAGTTGAAGCGCCATGCTACGCGTCTCGTTAAAGCCCGTAATACCGGACAAAGCAAGGCTCGAGCGCATACTTATGGACTGCGACAAGACAGCTTCCGCTTCTAAATCAGCCGACTCGATGTCACTGGCGATTTCCCTCAGGTTCGACCGCATTGCGACTCCTTGCTCATCCTGTCGCTCGACGGCCAGAATGTCGGCGCTCAAACCGATTTGACGCTCCTGCAGCCGATCACGGGCAACCGACAGCGACGC
>DOCS01000042.1 GCA_003503355.1 Opitutia bacterium | reverse complement strand
AGAGCTGTTCGTTTAATGATCGATCAACCCCGCGGACCATTAGCGCACCGCTTGCCAGACGCGCAGCAGGCTTTCGATTAGCTCGGGGAGTTCGTTGAGCGGGACTTGGCTGGCGGCGTCGGAGATTGCTTCGGCGGGGTTCGGATGCGTTTCGAGAAAGACGCCATTGGCGCCGGCGGCGAGGGCGGCGCGGGCGAGCGGCGGCACGAATTCGCGCTGGCCGCCGCTGATGCCTCCGGCAGCCCCCGGTAGCTGTACGCTGTGGGTGGCGTCAATGATGGTCGGGTGTCCGTTTTCGGCCATGATGCTGAAGCTGCGCATGTCGACCACTAGATTCTGGTAGCCGAAGGTGGTGCCGCGATCGGTCTGCCAGATTTCAGCGGCGCCTGCTTCCTCGAGTTTGTTGGTCACGAAGGCCATCTCGTAGGGCGAGAGGAATTGGCCTTTTTTCACGTTGATCGCACAGTCTGTTTTAGCCGCGGCGACCAGTAGGTCGGTCTGGCGACAAAGAAATGCGGGGATTTGCATCGCGTCGACCACGGCACCCACCTGGGCGCATTGATCGGGGGTGTGAATGTCGGTGATGGTTCGGAACCCGTATTCCGCTTTGATGGTTTGGAAGATTTCGAGTCCGGCTTCGAGTCCGGTGCCGCGGTTGCTGTTGATTGAGGTGCGGTTGGCTTTGTCGAACGAGCCTTTGAACAGGATGTTCAGCTCCGGGTGCTGTTGCTCGAGTGCTGCGAGGGCGTCGGCCACGGGGCGGCACGTGTCGAGGCTTTCAAGGGAGCAGGGGCCTGCGAGTAGGAGGAGTTTGGAAGGATCGTAAATCATGTTCGAGAGTAAGTGCGAACGAGCGGTGTTCGCCAAGCCGCAAAGTAAAGTCTTCTCGGCGGTTGCTTGATTGATTGGCTGGAGTCGTGTGGGCGTTGTTGGTTGCAGGTTGTTTGCAAGCTGATGCGTTTCCTTTTAACAACAACCGCCAACACAAAGCGTTCAACTTGCTGGCCTAATCCGCGCCGATTTCGCTGGCCAAAGTATTGCGCAGCGCGGGCTCCAGTTCGGCGGTTTTGACCCACTTGAGTGCTTCGACGGGTTGGGTGCGGGCCCAGCTCTGTATCGAGCGGTTGAGCTGTTGCACTCGCGTATCGGGATTGGCAATGGTGTTGCTCCAGGCGGCGGCGGCTTCGGGTTCGAAATCGAGCATGGTGCTGGTAAAACCGATAATGGCCGCGTCGCGCTGTGGGCCGGCTTCCTTTTCGCTGAGCCAGGTTGATGCCGCCACGGAGTCGGTGCGGCTCCATTCCTGCATGATGACTCCGGCATTGCCTGGTTGGTTGATCGGGTCGTCTGCACTCAGTGACGATTGCCAGTCCATCGCTTCGATCGGATCGCCCTGAGCGCGGGTGCGGACGTACGCCTCGATCGCTGCGGGCGCTTTGTAGGCTGTGTGGACACTGCGCAGGAAGTGCGCCGCGTCTTCAGGGGCGCTCTGCGTATAGTGGCGGATGCTGAGGTCGAGCAGGTCGATGCTACCGTTAAACTCTGATTCTGAAAGAGACCAAATCGCAGCGGCTTCGGGATCGCTGCTGCCCCAAGATTCGATCAATGCCGCGGCGGCTTGGTCGCGTACGCTGCCGAGGGGCAGTTGGTTGACCCAATTGGCGGCTTGGTCAGCGTTTTGATGTGCCCAGGTGGCAGCGAGTACTGTGGCGGCGGTGACTTTGCTGCCATCGTTGGCCATGCCCTCGACCCATGTCGCGGCGGCGGTTGGGTCCTGTTGGCTCCAAAGTTCGATGCCGCTGTTGAGGGTTTCGAGGCGGGCCAAGCCTTGCGCGTTGGACTCCAGCCAGAGCAGGGCGTTTTCCGAATCGTCTGCCGCCCACAGGGCGACGACTTCGAGCATGCCGCGCAGCCGTTCCGGGCCGGTGAATTCGGATTGCAGCCATTGCATCGCCCCTGCGGGGTCGTCTTGTGCGCGGCGGCGGGCTTCGTCAAGAAAGGGATCGCTGTCGGCGTTGTCGGTGCTGGCGGTCGCTGGCGTTTGAGCGGGGGCGTCGGCCGGCTTCAGCACGCTGCGATTGCGGTCGGGCTCTGGGGCGGCTTTATCCGGCTCGGTTGCTTGCATAGGCAGGTCGCTGCGGACCAGTTGCCATACCTGACGCAGGTGATGCCACTCGCGGCGAATGGTCTCGGCGTACGGCAGCACTGCGAGCGTCGCCAAGCCGAGAAAGGCGAGTATTAATAAACTGCGAAACAACCAGCGCATGGTGGATTAGGTTAAGTTGAAGAAGGCCTTGGTGTTGGCCGTGGTGTGCGCGCTGAGTGCTTCGGGCGAAAGGGCTAATGCCTCGGCGCAACGCGTTGCGATGTCGGCCAGGTAGGCGGGCTCGTTCGGCTTGCCGCGATGCGGTTCGGGCGTCAGGTAGGGGCAGTCGGTCTCCAGCATCAGTTGGTCGATGCCTTGCACGCGCAACGCCTCGCGGATGTCGGGTGCATTTTTATAGGTGACCACGCCGGTGAAGGAGCCGCGTCCGCCGCGCTCGTTGATCTGTGCCATTTCCGCCGGGCCGTAGGTGAAACAGTGGAATACCACGCGCGCCCAATTCACGCCGGACTCGTCGATCATGCGTACGCTGTCGTCGAAGGCATTGCGGCTGTGGATGATAATCGGGCAGTCGAGCTCATCCGCGAGCATGAGTTGCTGGCGAAAGGCGGCTTCCTGATGGAGCATGCATTCGCCCGCTTCGATCGTATCTTTGGGCAGGTGGAAATAGTCCAGCCCGATTTCGCCCAGGGCGACTGGGGCATGTGGCGGCATGAAGAAGGTCGAAAGGTGGCTGACCGCATCGCGCCATTCCGCATCGACGTAGCACGGGTGCAGACCGACGGTATAGTCGATTTTTCCGGCGTAGGCGGCGCTCATTTCGCGGTAGGCTACCCAGTCTTTCGGCGAGGTGCCGACCGTGATGAAGCGCTGCACGCCGGCTGTGTGGGCGCGTTCGAGTACCGCGTCCAACTCGCCTTTGTCTTTGAAGCCTTTCAGATGGCAGTGGCTGTCGATCAATTCCATGGAGGGGAAAGTGATCAGTTTTTGAGAAACGGAAAGGCTGAAAGTGTGATGGGTTGGAACAATCCGGTTCGGTGGTGCGTGGGATCGTGCGGCGGCGTGCAAGCACGCGCCCTACGGTGCTTTGGATCGGTCGGCGACGTACAGCAGTTTCCTTTGCGAAAATTCTTGAGAATAAAATGGTCGGCTCCATCGTCTCTAAGCTTTAGCTACCTCTATACTGTACATATTACCATGGAAGACGTCATCATTTTAGGAACCGGTTGTGCCGGACTTACTGCAGCAATTTACACTGGCCGTGCCCAATTGAGCCCTTTGGTGCTGGAAGGCACTCAGCCCGGCGGGCAGCTGACCACCACATCTGAAGTGGAGAATTTTCCTGGCTTCCCTGAGGGGATCGACGGCTACACTATGATGGACAATCTGCGCAAGCAGGCGGCCAAGTTCGGTGCGCGTTACGAGCATGCCAAGGTCGATAAGATCGAGCTTGAGGGGGATGTGAAGAAGCTGTACGCGGGCGACAAGGTGTACGAAGCGAAGACGGTGATCGTGGCGACCGGTGCGCGTCCGCGTCTGATCGGCGTGCCGGGCGAGCTGGAAATGTTCGGTGGCAAGGGCGTGACTACTTGTGCGACTTGTGATGGTGCGTTCTACCGTGATATGGAGGTGGTTGTTGTTGGTGGCGGTGATTCTGCTGCCGAAGAGGCCCTGTTCCTGACCCGTTTTTGCTCAAAGGTGACTTTGATTCACCGTCGTGATGCGTTGCGTGCTTCGCAGATTATGGCGGACCGTGCGACTTCGCATCCGAAGATTGAAATGGCGTGGAACTCGTTGCCGCAGGAGATTCTTGCGGATGAGAAAGGCTTTACCCGTGCGATTCGCGTCAAAGATGCCAAGTCTGGCGAGGAGCGTGAGATCCCTTGTAAGGGGGCCTTCATCGCGATCGGCCACATCCCGAACACCGACTTTGTTGAAGGTGTGCTGGAGCGCGACGGGGACGGCTACATTATTCCGAATGCAGGCAGTCAGGTGAAGACCGAGCATGCTGGTTTCTTTGCGGCGGGCGACTGTGTCGATCACGTGTATCGTCAGGCGATCACTGCTGCGGGTATGGGCTGCCAAGCCGCGATCGAAGCCGAACGCTATTTGTCGGAACTCTAGAAGTTTGAAAGTACGAAGGTCTTAAAGTAGCTGACGATCATCTCACCTTTTACTTTCTCACCATTACACTCATACGATGAAACATCTTTCCGACCTTAGAGCAGATTACACCAAGCATGCGCTGCGTAGCGGCGATCTGGCCACCAGCCCGTTTGCCCAGTTTGAAAAATGGTTTGGTGAAGCCGAGCAATGCGAAGTGTTAGAGCCGAATGCGATGTGCCTCGCGACGGTGAGTCCTGAGGGGCAACCCTCGACGCGTGTGGTGTTGTTGAAGGGTTTTTCCGAGCGTGGCCTGGTTTTCTATACCAACTACGAAAGTCGCAAAGCAGGCGAGTTGGAGGCGAACCCGAAGGTGTCTGCCAATTTCCTGTGGTTGCCGCTGCAACGTCAGATCAATGTGACAGGACGGGTGGAGCGTGTCTCGAAAGTCGAGGCTCTGAAGTATTTTATCTCACGTCCACTGGCCAGTCGACTCGGCGCCTGGAGCTCGCCGCAGAGTAAAGTTATTTCATCGCGTCAAATTTTGGAGGCAAAGCTCGATCAGATGAAGCGCAAGTTTGCTGACGGGGAAGTGCCGCTGCCGGATAACTGGGGCGGTTATCGCATCGTGCCGGAGACCTTTGAATTTTGGCAAGGCGGGGGCGGGCGTTTGCATGATCGTTTCATGTATCGTCGCAATGCGGATAACCTTTGGTCGATTGAGCGTTTGGCTCCGTAGTAAACTCGTATTTCACTGTTTAAACTGCCCACTCTCTTATGCGCGTCGATTCCCATATGCACACCATCCTCTGCGGGCATGCGATTGGTTCGCCGATTGAGTATGCCAAGGCGGCTGCGAAGCAGGGAATTGATGTGATGACGATTACCTGTCACATTCCGATGGAGTGGCAAGCGTTTGGGCAGCAGGGGATCCGCATGCGCCGCGATCAGCTCGATCAGTACCGTGCGCTGGTGAAGGATACCCGCAAGCGAGCTAAGGAGTTCGGTGTCGAAGTACTGTGTGGGATTGAGGCCGAGGTCTATCCAGACGAGGCGCATATGGCGCCAATGGACGAGATTCTCGCCGAGTATGAATGGGATTTTGTGCTGGGGTCGCTGCATGCGCAGTGTTTCAGTTATATCACTTGGCTGAGGGCGCATAAGGTGAACGACGACTTTATGCGGATCGACAGCTACTTTAGACATTTGAAAGACGGCGCGCAGTCGGGGCGCTATGACAGTATGTCGCATCCAGATGTGATCCGCACCTATGGCGTGGTCAATGAGTTCAACCCGGCAGAGCACGAGGAAGTGATTCGTGGTTTTCTGCAGGCTGTGGTGGACGAGGATATCTGTATGGAGGTCAACACCAGCGGTCTCACCAAAGGCGCCTTCGAGGTGCACCCGGACCCGCTGATCCTGGACTGGGCCAGTGAGCTTGGCGTGAAGTTGACCATTGGCTCGGACTCGCACCGCCCTAGCTCGGTCGGGCAGTTTTTTGATACCGTTCAGCCGATGCTGCGCGCTAAGGGCTTTAAGGATCTGCACTACTTCCGAGGGCGAGAGCGCATTCGGATTGATATGCCGCAGTGGGATTGAGGCAGATGGCGCCCGACGCGGCGCAGTTTGCTACGTCTGAACGCTGCGTAGTTAACCTTTTTTTTCTCGGCACAATAGCTTGATTGTCGGCGGCTTTCACAGAACTGTTGCGAGCGTCGTTTGATCTCAGTGCTTCTCATGTTTATTCGTCCCACAAATTGCCTCTTCATCGCTTGCCTCTGTCTGTCGCGGCTGAGTGTTGCCGGTGGCGTCAGCTCTACCGATGCAGCCGATGTGTTGCACTTGGAAGCGGCGATTGATCAAGCGTTGGCGAATAACCTTGGGCTGATTGCCGCGCGTTATCGCCCAGCCAATGCCTTGGATGCGGTGGTCATCGAGCAGGCCGCGTTCGATGTCGAGCTGTTCGGCTCAACGTCACGCAGCGAGTCGGTGGCTGCGGCATCGAGTAGTACGCTCGACTCCGCATCGGTGCCGGAAAGCGAGCGCCGTCGTTCACGGATCGGAGTGGAGAAACGCCTTTCGAGCGGGGCCAAGGTTACCCTGGATACCGGGATTGGGCGTAGTAGTTCGAATAACAATGCCGCGCGTAATCCAGACTACGCGACCGATGTCGGCCTTTCGGTGCGGCAGCCGCTGTGGAAAGACGCCGGGGGGACGGTCAACTTGGCGCCGATCGCGCGCGCCCGTGTCGCCGCGGATCAGTCGGTATTTGAACTGCGCACGGAGATCCTCGATGTGATCGCAAAGACCGAAATTGCTTATTGGAATGTCGCCCACGCGCGGGCGGAGTTGGCGTTGATCGCCTCCAGCGTACAATTGGCGGAAAATTTGCTTGAAGAGAATCGTGAGCGCGAAAAGTTGGGTTTGGTGACACCGCTGGAAGTGTTGCAAGCGGAGACGGAGTTGGTGAGCCAGCAGGAAGATGTGATTCAAGCCGAGCGAGCGATCGAAGATACGGCCGATTTGTTGCGCGAACAGATGGCGACGCATTCTTTCCTAGATGCTTTGGAGGATGAGATAGCGGTGCGTCCGCTGCCCTCGGAATTGTCGGCTGCGCGTCCGCTGGATGTGATTGTGCGCGATACAATTTTATCGGATGCCGATGCGCAGGCGCAGCAACGAGCGCTCGAAGTGCAGCGTATTAATAAAATGCTGGCTGAAGACGCGACCCGGCCGGATCTCGATCTGACTGCAGGTGTCAACTACACCGGGCGTGATTCCGATGGAGCGCGCGCCTACCGGGATGCTTACCAGGCGCAGGGCTACGACTGGACTGTCGGGCTGGAGTTGCGTTTTCCGTGGGGCTTGCGCGAGGCGCGCGCGGGGGTGCGTCAGGCGAATCGGAATGTGGCGCGCGAGACGGTGCGCTTGTATGCGATTAAGCAGCAGAAAGCGCTCGCGGCACGCACTGCCTGGCGGGCGGTGAATGCCGGGCAGCAACGCATCGCAGTCACTCGCAAGTCACTCGAGTTGAACCAGCAAGCCTTTGAGCAGGCGCGTGCCCGCTACGGGGCGGGGTTGGTTGCGTACCGTCAAGTGCTGGAGGCGCAACGCGATTTCGACCGGGCACGCAGTAAGCATTTATCCGCGATGATTGATACCCTGCGTGCGACCGTGCGCTTGAGCCGAGTGGATGGCACGATCTTGGCGCGCAATGGCTTTAGCTGGCAAAGTATGGAAGGCCTTTCAGAGGCACCCGATCTCGAGGCACATCCCCAAGGTAGCTCAATTTTATCCCCTGATTCCTGATCTTTTTAAATGAAACGTTTTATCATTACACTTGTGGTGTTGGGCCTCCTAGGTGGCGGCGGCTATCAGCTGTTTACCTATCTTTCCGAACAAGGCGATGCCAAGAAGGCTCAACGCATTCGAACCGATATCTCCAAGCGCCGCGACTTGGAGTCGGTGGTATCCGCCAGCGGCGAGGTGCTGCCGTTGCTGAACAGTATCGTGAAGTCCGAAATCAGCGGTCGGATTACAATCGTGAAAGTGAAAGAGGGCGCTGCGGTGCGCAAGGGCGATCCGTTGCTGGAGCTCGACCGCACCAGTTTGGAGACCCGAGTACGCGAGGCGGAACGCAGTTTGCAGGCCGAACAACTGCGGCTGGACAAGGCGGAGCGTAATTTCCAGCGGCTCAAGGAATTATTCGCAAAGCAGTTTGTCGGCGAGAAAGAGTATCTCGATGCGCAGACGGATTACCAGTTGGCTCAATTGAACTTGGAAATTGCGCAAGCCCGCCTGGATGATGCCGCGGAAGATCTGTCCAAAACCACCATTCTCGCGCCGCACGACGGGATCGTGACGCGTCTCGATGTGGTGGATGGCGAAGTGATTTCCGGAGCGACCTCTGTTTCCAATGGCACGGATCTGTTGACCATCGCGCAGTTGAAAGAGCTCTACATGGAGGCCGATATTAATGAAGTGGATATCGAGCGCCTGAGCCTGGGGCAACTGGCGCAGCTGCGTTTCGATGCGATTCCGGGCTTTCAGCTGGATGGTGAGATTGGCGTGATCGCGCTGTCTGCGCGCAAAGACGGCAGTGTGCGGGTGTTTCCGATTGAAGTGTTGTTTGAAGCGACGGATGCGCGTGTGCGCCCAGGGATCAGCGCCACCGTGGATGTGCCGGTCGATTCCGTCGAGGCTGCGGTCTCTGTGCTGCTTTCGGGGGTCTTCAGTGCGGAGGATGGCAGCAGCTATGTGTTTGTGAAAAACGGCGAGGCTTGGCAGCAGCGCAGCGTCGAGATCGGGATTAATAATTTACAGTATATCGAAATCACATCGGGCGTGGCGGAGGGGGATGTTATCGCCCTGAGCCGTCCCCGTGCATTCCGTCAGAATGACTGAGCCTGATACCATCTTTAAGCTGTCGGATTTGCGGCGTACTTACACCGTCGGCAGCGAGCAGGTGAATGCCCTCGATGGCGTCGATCTGACGATTGAAGATCGTGAGTTTATCGCAGTGATTGGCAGCTCTGGTTCGGGCAAGTCGACCTTGATGCACCTGCTTGGCTTTATGGACAGCCCGACGGCAGGGCGCATGGAGTTTGAGGGCAAGGATGTGACGCGGATTAACGGTGCCGCTCGTGCGGATTTGAGGGCCAGTCGCATTGGTTTTGTATTTCAGTCGTTTAACTTGCTGCCGCGCTTGAGTGTGCTGGACAATGTTCTACTGCCGCTGACGTATAGCCGCAGTCGGGTGGCGAATCAGCTGGAACTGGGCATGGCGGCTTTGGAGCGGGTGGGCATGGAGCATCGCTACGCGCATACGCCGAGTCAGCTGTCGGGCGGTGAGCGTCAGCGCGTGGCGATTGCACGTGCGTTGATTAATCAACCGCGCCTGATTCTCGCCGATGAACCGACCGGTAATTTGGACAGCAAAAACCGGGGTCGGATCATGGAGCTGTTTGCCTCCTTGTTGGAGGAAGGCATCACGCTGGCACTGGTGACGCACGACCACGAGGTGGCTGGGTATGCGGGACGGCGTATTCGGATGCAGGACGGGAAAATTGTGGAGGACTCGAAAGCATGAACCTCGTCGGCGATATTTATACCGGTTGCAGCAATGGCTTGCGTGAAATCTGGGCCAACAAAGTGCGATCGATTTTGTCGATGAGCGGCATCATTCTGGGCGTGGCGGCGTTGGTTTCGATGGTGGGCATCGTGCAAGGGATGCTCGGCAACATGCGCGCCTCGTTCGAGCAAGGTGGCGGCATTTTGAAGCTCGAAGTGCACCCGACCGAAGCGCCGGAGGCACAGCAACATATCGCTGGGATTTCGCCGGGGATGACGTGGCGTGACGTCGTTGCCATACAGCGCGCGATTCCATTGGCAGGCTACACCACTCCGATTGTGGATATGCGCTATGAGCGCTTTATTGCGCACGGTCAACGGGCTGGGGCGCTGCTACATGGGGTGACGCCCGATTTGATTGATATTGGCACGCGCGAGCTGGAATATGGGCGCTTTGTCGCCGACTTGGATATTGCCCAAAAAAGCCCAGTGATGGTGATCGGGACTCATTTGCGCGACAAATTGTTTCCCGACCTCGACAGCGCGGTGGGGCGCCAGGTGCGCCTGCGCGGGCAAGTGTATACGATTGTCGGGCAGTTGGCTGAAATCAAACCGATGCCGGGCGCGCGCAGTCGCTATAATTGGCAAAACCGTTACAACTATATCCCGGCAACCACCGCGATGAGTCGCTACCAGGGGACGGATGCGGTGAATCAGATCCACGTGCTGGCGGATCATGTGGACGATCTACCTGATTTGATTGAGCAACTGGAAAATACGCTCACGCGCACCCACCGCGGGATTCAGGACTTCGAAGTTCGTACACAGGAAGAACGTTTGAATGAGCTGAAAAAGTTGGAGAATTCCTTTACTTATTCGCTCGGCGGGATTGCCGGTATCTCGCTGCTGGTGGGCGGGATCGGTATTATGAATGTCATGCTGGCATCGGTCAGCGAGCGCATCCGCGAAATCGGTGTGCGCAAGGCAATCGGTGCGCGTAGTCACGATATCTTCATTCAGTTTCTCGCCGAGGCGATTGTGATTAGTGTGCTCGGCGGGCTGATTGGTTTGGTGGCGAGTGTGGGCTTCCT
>DOCS01000038.1:7071-18264 GCA_003503355.1 Opitutia bacterium | reverse complement strand
CCATTCGGAAACGCCCCAGGCTCGGGCGGGATCGGCCCCGTCGGTATAGCCCTGCCACTGGCCATCTGGGTCCTGAGTATAATGTAACCGGTAGGTACCACGCACGATGTCACGCCCCGCCTTGGCCTTGCCCGCAGCCAGTGCCGCGAAGGTCTTTTCATCGAGAAAATCCACTTCTAGCACATTCTCCATTAAGGCATACAGCTCGGCACGTGACTTCCAACTGAAGACGGGTTGCTGCAATAGTTCGTAGTGCATACCCAGCGCACTGACGAAATGCCCCCACGCATCCCCGTGGCCTTGTGGGTACAATGCTCGGGCGTCATCCTCATTGATGAAGCCGTCAGTATTTTCATCGTAAATGTTGTAATTTACATTATAGGCGGCCTCACCGAGGCCTTTGGCATAATTCCAGAAGATACGATTGAACACCGGATAGCTTTTGAGGAAGTCCGTACCGCGCAGCAGCGCCAGTTCCTCATGCATCAAATCTGCCTCCATATTTTGGAAGGCGTGCGTAAAGGAGGCGACGCCGCTCAGATCACTATCGCTGGTCACGGTAATTGTGGAGTCCTGCGCATCGCTGTATGCTTCGCGGGCAAGTAGCTCGTAGAGAACAGAAAGCCGAGTCGCGGCCAGCAACAGTGCCTGATTAATGCCATCGGTCGCAACTGGGTTACTGGAGTTGTCAATCGACAGCTCACGGGCGCGCTGCAGCACGGTTTCATACAGTTCAATCAGCCCGACGTTCTCGATCACATTCTTATCCGGATTCAATGCGACCTTGCCAGCAAACGGCGCCCCTGCGATCTGCAGCTGACTACTGTATACTGCTGGGCTCTCGTTACTGAAGAAGTCGGTGTAACGCGCCTCATAGGGATTAATACGATCCAATACACGTTTGATCCAGCCCATTACCAATTGAGGGATATAGCGCTTACTGCCATCCGCTTGTAATTGTGGCGAATTCGCAGCTCCCGCCCACTGAAACGGTGCCGGCGAGCCCGGTTCCCAAACTCGGACGGGATCATTGGGATCGAAGGAAACCAGCTTCCAATCCATTTCGCTCTTGTGCCGATAACGCATTAAAACGAGCTTGTCGGCCAATGTGACATCCGGACGCCCCTCAAAAACAATGCCGTGTAGGGCATTACCGCTGGCATAGAGTTGCCACAGTGAATTACCACCGGCATCCGTCTCTTTTAGTGTGCCTGAAATCTGCGCCGTATCGGTCGCCTGGTGTTTGTCGTCAAATACTTCCTTCGCCACCACATCCAGCGGCGCGGCATCACGGATCCACCACTCATAATACAGATCCTCCGTATTGGCTCCAAATTCGCCGTTGTGTTGCAGGCCAACTTTTTCACTAAACGGATCTACCCCCTCAAGCACCTTGATTGCACCCCGATAACGATCAGGCAAGATTTCGATAATATGCAAACTGACCGGTGCACCCGCTTCCGCCAATTCAGGCCGGTTGTTTTCAGCAATCGTCAGATACAAAGAGCCGTTGACTGGCAATACAGTGGTCAGCAGATCGGGGTTCGCCACTAGAGCGGCACCCGCACCAAAACTGTCAAGCTGGACAAGTGGAGCATCCAAAGGAAACGCAACCAAACCATTACTAGTCAATGTCCAGAATGTCCTGAGTTGGTCAAAGACGGTCCTCAGCTGACCTGAAAGTGGCGCATCCTTGACCCCTTGTAATGCCACTGGGTTGGTAGTGCTGGCAACCAAACCAGGCGCCGCAACACCGTTGGGATTTTGGCTTAGTTTATACAAATCAGCGATCGCTGCCCCCCAATCATCGCCGCTGCCAAGCGCCTTCACTGCGGCATAGTCCGACAGCGTCATTACATTCGGTTCCAAAATGTTTAGCGGATCCGGACCGGCGGTCAGATCCGGAGCGCCGCTCTCCTTCTCATTCAGCAAGCCTCTGAAGACGAGCTTCTCAGCCAGCGAATCGAAGTAGCAGCGTTTCGACAGCGAACCCGCAAGGTCTTTAAAGTACCAGCGCTCAGCCACCACAATGACCTTAGAGGTGTCCGGCGCACCCGGTTGCAAGCCCGCATCCGTCATCTGTCCGACGCGAAACGGTACCTCTCTGCGGTCAAGTGGTCGTATAATTCGGGCAGAGGCTTGATTCAGTGCCGAGGTGGTGGCGGATCCGATTACCATCGACGGTGTGTTTGAATCGTACACAATCTCTGCTGCGGCCATCGCAACCAGTGCAGGCAAACCTTTCGATCCCGGCGTCTCGTTAAAGTATTCACCACCCTGGTAAGTGAGGGTCTCTCCGCGTTTTAACTTGGGGTAATCCGAACGCCATTGACTGGTGTATTCTACTTTCACGGGGTCAAGTGTATTGGCGTCGCCGCCGGTGAAGCGCTTGGTTTTCGGCAACCACGCAACAGGCGTACCAACAGCGGTCGGTGTCTCGCCAAGATGAAAATCACTGCGGTAGGGATAATAGAACTGATGGAAAAACTTACCGCCACCACCGGATACCACCCATGCATGGCCCCCAGCGTCGCGCCAGTAGGTGCGCTGCAGTTGATTGCCGGTTCTAATATTCCCCCCCCGAGCATCCTCCATTGTCAGGCTTCCGATAACCAGATTCAGGGGGTAAGGTGGAATTAGCAAATCGCCAGCGAACACTGGGAAGTCAAATTGGTAACTGAAGTCATAGGCTTTCTCTGCATCAATGGTAAGAAAACGCTCATCAGGATTCACCGCAGCCTCATACTCCAAACCATCCGCAGCCAATACCACGGCATCTTCCGGCCTCGGAAAATTCAGTGCGGGATCGCCCTCTCGCGTAGCAAATACTTGATAAGCCGCCATCTCAGGTTCGCCGGTGAGCAGATTATTGACCTGTACCAGAACCCATGGGTCTGAACTGTAGGGAGATAGCGTGCCATTCAGTTCATGCTGCAACGCAAAGGCGGCCAACGGCGGGTTGTTGGGAATCCCCTTACCGAGGTTTTTAACCTTAAGCCCCGCACGGGCGGAGGCAGCAACGAGCGCATGCTCTTCGTTTGGATTAAAACCAGCCAGAAAGCGATCGCTCTGATGATAAATCTCTAGGTTGGCATAGCCCGACAGGTCAAACACCTGCTGTGGGTGCCCATGTTGATCAACTCCCTCCGAGCCGATACGACTGGCAACATAGATCGCCTTGTCCTGATGTGGACCAAAGCTTGGGTAAATGACCTCATCGTAGGCCGCCGCTTGGTAAGGCCAGGCAACATTTGGATGCTCGAGTGGATTGTCGAGAAACGGATTCTCATAATAGGCAACTTCAAGCCGATTGTCCGGAGCGTTAAAAAGTTGACCGTGATTGACGGGAAAGATCGGCCCCCAAGCCCCCACCTCGGCATCGCGGTTGTACAAGTTCGCGTTGTAATTGGAGACTGCATTGAGAATGTAGCCACTGCCGCCAAATCCGGCATTATCGAGCGTACTATTGAGACGTGTTGCGACTTCCTGAATATTAAGATGCGCCCAGACGCCTGCATAGACCTGCTCAGGATCTGCGGTGATCGGGCCGATGCCAACGTCCGCCAAAGTGCCTGAATTGACAAACGAACCGCCATCCGGAAGGGCTTCGAAGTCAAACAAGAGTTCAGGCTCTAACGTGCGTAGTTCAGCCTCGCGCTGAGTACGTAGAATTCGCAATTCGGAGGTATTCAACCCATTTCCATCGACACTGCCCGAAAGGTTGTAGCTCCGGAACTGATCAAGCTGAAGACGACTGGACGGATCCGCATCGACGCCGAAACGAAGGGATTGATCAGTCAGAACTGTAGCGATTTCAGACTGCGGTAAACTACCGCTAAGCTGAGCGGTCACCCTTGCCCCCTGAAAGCGAACACCATCGACATAAAAATCGAGTAATGTGGTGCTAATTCCAAAAAAATGATTGGTGTACACATGGATCACACAGTGTCGCCAATCTATGCCCGCGCGATCAAAAGGTTGCACCACCGTGAGTCCGCGATAGTGCGTGGTAATCGTCGGACTGGTGACTTCCGTATTTAACCGATTGATTCGTATCACGTCACCGGGACTAGATCTCTGCTCGTTGTGAACCAGCGTGATCATACTGGTCGAATTTCCCGGAGAAACCGTATAGTCTGAGCCAACGATGAGCTCGGCCCCGGTATTGACATTTGTAACCCGAAGGTCTGCCGCCTCGCTAAAGCCGAACGGCAACTCGACATCTTGGGAACTCATGCCACGCACCACACTCGTTTCGATGAGGTGGTTATCGAGGACGACTTCAAACTGCCCCTCGCCCATAGTCAGGATAGTGACCGGTCCATCATCAGCCTTCATACTTTTGGCATTAAGCCAAAAATCGATTACAAAACCACTGCCGGGATCGAGGCTCGTCAGGCTGTTGCCATCGCGCTGCAATAAGCCCAAAGCACCTGCCGACGCGGCGCTACCAGCACCGAGTTCCAATCCTCGTCGACCGAGAACTAATTTTGAATCGTCCGCTAAGATCGGGGTAATCGGCTCTGAGCGAATCACGCGAACCGCGAGCGTTTCCTCATCGAGGTTACCATCCGCCGCCTCATCCGAATTCGGCCGACGGCTAAAGAGAAGCACGCTGCGTCCCGCGCCCATAGTTGAGAAGGACTTTCCAGCCGCACTCGAGTCAACTGTTGCATCGGTGACCGCGTCGGCATAGGTTAATTCCTGAAAAGCCCATTGGTCACTGCGACTCAGGTCCAGTTTCGTCGGGGCTCGACGGTCGATGACAGTGTCGTAAAGGTAACGGTAATGCGCGTCAGCGACGACAGGATTGGAATTTGGGAAATTGACTTGAGCGGCGGGAAAGTCGCCAGGCACGCGGCCCAGCGTCGCTTGCCACATGTAGCCATCAGATGTGCTAGAGTTTAATTCGCGCATTCCACTTACGCTTTCGCGTTCCGAGGCGAGCTGTACAATATCTCCGGGATAACCACTCACCACTTCGATTTTGTAGACCTTATCCGACTGATTCAAATCGCGCCACTTAATCTGATTGCTGCCGGGATGCACCGGTATGAGCTGCTGCGCTACAAAGTCCCAGCGTAAGGGCGTCCCGACTGCGCTTCCTTCCGGTTTACCAGCAACCTGGGCCAGAAAGCTCGCGCTTGGCCCGGAATCAGACAATACTGCTCCATCGGGTAATGTAGGTACTAGAGCCGCAGAGTCCAAGTTTTGTCCAAGCGGCACTTCGGCACGAAACACCGTCGGCTCATAAATCCAGGTTATTTCAGTGGGAGTCGGTGTGATACGGTTCTCGAGCGGAACATCGTTGAAGGTTTTCGTCCGAGCTACCCGAGCGGAAGACGCATTGTCCGGAAAAACAATATCCTTGAGGCCTGAGATGTCGACGCCGAACGCACTTAAGTCGCCCCCCTGCGGACTTAAAAAGTCTCCCAAGGTGAACGCGCGATCATCGGTTCGATAAAACGCGCCGACGACCACTTTGCCGAGTTTGCTGGCGGTTGAGTCAATCCACACATCTGTTTTTCCTGCAGCACCGTAAATGTTCTCAACCAGACCGCCTTGCGCATTAAAGACTGAGATAAAAGACAAAGCATTGAATTGCACTTCGTTGTCCCCGAGCCCTCCCGAAGTGGCGCTGAAACGATAGCGAACCTGACCGTCCCATTGCCATTTGATGCGCAAGGGTTCAGTAATGGTTAACGGAGCTGTCGCGACCCGACTGGCCAGTGGATCAGAAGGGTTCAAGGCGTTGCCTAGGATCGCCCCATTGCTGGTATAAACGGTATAACCCGTATTTAGAAAACGGAATCCGCCCGCATCGCTTTCATCTTCAACCTTACGATCGATGGCCGCAGTGAACTGCTCGTCCAGTTTGACCCAGATGCGCCCAATCTCTGGAACTGGATTTCCAAATCCTCCCCCCGTCGCCCCCATGTCAGTCGCCGATTCAACAATCACGGCATTTTCAATTTCCCAATTCCACACCACCGTAATCGATTCGGTAATGGTTTTCTTAAAGAACCTCTCAGAGCCTTGAATGACCTGACCGTTAATAGCATAACCGATATTTCTCGCTCGATACCACGCATAATTGTTAGCAGTCGGATCAGCCTCGCCAATGCCCCCGTCCAATACGTTTTTTTGACGATCCAGATAAATAAACTCAGGCGCCTCGAAGGTCACTTCGGTGTTATCCTCAACTAGGGCGTCATTCTCACCATCCATCGATCCATTGGTCCAATAACTACGAATCTCATTGGAATCGTAATGACTTTCGATCTCGACTTGTATGCGCGGTAAGAGCTCTAAATCCCATAGCCATGTGATCAACGCGGAATTTAACGTCCCTGTTGCTCCGAGAGCAAACCCGTGGTTACCAGGAAACTCGAAACGCACAACGCCTCCATTTATAATAACCACCGCTTGAATGCCATCGCCACTGTCACCAATAAAATTCGGATGGTCTGCTCCTGGCGAAGAGGAATGTGCGTGTGTCGCTTTATATTTGGTGCTTTCTTCTATGCCATCAGTCAGCTTAAAGTTTCCATCAAGATAAAGAACAGTAGGCGACACGAAAGATAAGCCTGAATTGCCACTCCCATTTATCCACTCACCTACGAAATGCTCAACGTCAGGCAGCGTCAGCGCTCTTCCATATTCAGTATCTCCAGGCGCCTTAAACTTGTAAAGATTAGTAACGGGAGCTGAATAGGCGACTCCCGTCATTAGCAAGAGCGTAACGCACCAGACAAAAGCAGCGCTGCGGTGTAGTCTGGTTAAGATTGAACCAATATTCATAACTATTAAATTTTAGAGGCTAATTAAGCCCTTCGAGTTTAACGATCGGACTTAAACGGCTAAATTCGACTCGCCCAGAAAGCTGCAGGTTGGATTTAGCAACCCCGTGGAGGGTTTCATGATATTTGCCAAACAAACGATCCGCGATCGGTTGTTCAGCGTTGAAAAGAATCTTTAGTTCACGTGTAACGTGACTGCCGCGGGCATGCTGATGGTGGTACGCATGGCGAAATGGATTACTGCGATGGAACGGATCGAGAACTAGAGGCGCGCCAGAGCTAGTGCGCACCGTTTTGCCCACACCGAGTGCGCCCTCGAGCAAGTGTGAGAAGTGGTAGTCCTCCTCCAGCGTGGAGGGACGCAACTGGCTGGAGATGACATAGTTCATCACATCGGTTTCTGAAGTCAGCGAGACCGGCGGTACGGCAACTGCCGCCTTGGCAACTAGATCCGCCTGCGCGGTGGGATCCAATTTACGCGGCATATCATAGGCAACCGACTCGATGCGTAACCCGACACGCTTGCCATCGCGCTCTTCAATGCCCTCAAAGTAAGGAATCTGCGCGTGGTCGACCACCAGCACCGGTTCGGGTGTAATCTCAGGGTCGGCGCTCTTGGTCTGCATCACCGTCACTTGCGACAGCAGGCGTACCGTCCCACTCTGATCTGAGTGTAGAATCAAACGCAGCGGCGCAACGCCCGCTGTCGGGCGAACAGATGCACCATTCTCTACAATACTGGTGACTCCATCGACGATCACTTCGCCGACCCATAGGCCAGCCACACTCGCCGCGTCTGACTTAGGCAAAAGGTCGGCGGAATTTTGTAGCGCACCTTGATCTGCACTGATCGGTAACCACACTGCATTCCCACCGCCGGTGTGCAAACGGTATAGATTGGTACGGCCAACGGTACCTGTGCTCCAATTACGCATGGCGCCCATGGTCAGCACCCTGCTACTGCCGGCATTCACCGTTTCTCCGAGGGCGGCACTCTGCCCGTCGTTGGCCGCTGAATCAATCTGATTGCCACGAATGTAGCGAAGACTGTCCTGTTTCGGATGCACGACATGCAGTTCCAAGTTGCCTGCCCCCGGAGCTGCAGTTATGAGCTCCATCTTAGGCGTCGCATTGCCCACTGGATCGAGGTTGGTAAAGACAATTTCTTGCAGATCCAACATCAGATCGTCTGGTGCCAGATCAACGCTCAATGCATCAACAGGACCGCCGAAGTGAAACTCTCCGACGATCGCACCATCAAAATCGACCGCAACCGGTCCCATATATACGGACGGACCAGAACTAAAAATCCAATAGGCGGTATTGGCTTCGATTAAATCGCTGGGGCTGACCCTCTCCCAGTTTCCATTCACGGCAAGTGCGTAAATTTGACTTACAGGGTGAGCTCCATTGGAAGCCGCAAAAAAGTCATGGAAGCTGATCGACTCGACGATGCCAAAGCCGATCAAATTATAGCGGTCAGGAATCCAGCTTGGCCGATAAAAACGCGCCGTACCGGAGATCTGAAGTGGAAAAGTCGGTGTATTGTCGGCTACATAGAGTAAGAAAGGACGACTTCCACGGACCATGACAAGGTCGGTCAGATCAGCAGGATCGTCGCGTAGATAGAGCTCCCAGTCCGCTTGATTGTAAATCGCAGTACCTTCGGTTTGATTGCCGAAGAACTCAGCCAGCCCTGCGAGTTGAGTGGGGGTGGCCACTCGCTGAATCGACGCGTCCGTAAACACATCCTGCGGTGCTTTAGCTTGCCCGATACGGCTGTCATTGGCGGAAAGCACTTCATCATCGGCAGGATCTAAAATGCCATTTCTGATCATGTCCCCGACCTCATATACCGGCTCTACCTCGAGCCACACCGCATTCCATCCGGCTTTTAGCTGAATTTCCTGAGTCGCGCGTTGCGCCTGAGCAGATTGCACCAAAAATAATGTCAGCAGACTGCTAAGTGCGTAGCGAGCTACCATTCGATGGCGGGATGTTCGCCGTGGTGCGTGTCCGATCAGGTTTTCCAGCCTAAGTGCGCGCAATATAGATTTGTAAACTATCATGATTCGTTGAGGTGCGATTACTCTAGGGTTGAAACCGTGACACGGATGAACTTACTAATGTCACCATTGAGTGAAACTTTGGCTTGAATCCATTGCGTTACGTCAGTTGCTGTGTTCGGCAGCACTTCCTGTTCAACGCCAAGAGGACTCCAAGTCAAAAGATCCTTGGACCAGCTAACTGTATAAATTAGTTCTGGAGCATTGATGCGTGCCCGATAAGTGAGGGTGAGAAAGCCAGCCTCGAGACCGATTACTGGGACAGCTTCGTTAGAGATTTGCGTTGGATCAGTATCAAACGCGTACTCGAGCCAGTTATTTAAAACATCAAAGTCTGGATTTCCCAGAGCGCTGGTCTGTTGGCTACCCTCCGGTCCGAACGCTTCAGCGGACCAGTTGCCGAAACCAAGTGTCGTCGTGAAATTTTGAATGCTACCAACAGTCTCACCAGCACTGTTACGGGCCATCACATAAAAGTAGTAGCGTGTATTAGATGCAAGACCAGTGACAGTTTGGGCAATCGTCAGCTCCTCGGTGCCGCTAAAATCCGTCCCAGCTTCGACAATCACATTCGAAGAAACAATACTACGAAGCGTCGATTGAACCGCCTCACCAACCAGTACTTGACCGTTACCGTCCACGGCCAATGAAAGCGGTTGATCAAACTGTGCAACTTCGCCAAGACCGTCCTCAAGGCCGGCATGCCCTGAACCAGCAAGGGAACTGACTCTGCCCGCTGGACTGATTTTACGAATCCGATGGTTATTGCGATCAGCAACCAACACATTCCCATCAGCATCGATCGCCAGACCACTCGGTTCGTTAAAGCGAGCGGCATTGCCACTTGCATTCAAATATGCGGCACTGTCCGCGGCTCCAGCAAAGGAAATGGCTGCGTCACCGGCATCGAAGCGAAGAATGTGGTGTTTACCCGCTTC
Source organism: Opitutia bacterium (assembly GCA_003503355.1). Lineage (GTDB taxonomy): Bacteria > Verrucomicrobiota > Verrucomicrobiia > Opitutales > Coraliomargaritaceae > Lentimonas. Next base: position 8,460 of record DOCS01000038.1, on the reverse strand, counting down.
GGTCAGGTAAAGTGTGTCTGTATCGCTCAACGCGATGGCACTCGGTGCCGTAAACAGGTCGGCATGACCAGCACTATCGACCAGCGAACTAACTAAGCCATCGAGAGACACAGATCGAATACGACCATTGCCAGAGTCCGCCACATAGACTATGCCCTCGCCGTCAATCGCAAGGCCCTGCGGTGAATTGAAGCGTGCCGCGCTGCCGACGCCGTCGGTCAGCCCTGGCGTTCCCAACCCCGCATAATTACTGACCTGCCCAGTCGGCGAAATCGCACGGATACGGTGGTTGTTGGCGTCGCTAACAAATAGCGTACCATCAGCACCCAGTGCCAAGCCTACCGGATTATCAAATTGAGCTTCCAATGCAGCACCATCCACATAACCAGCACTCCCGGTGCCAGCAAAAGTGCTCACCCTGCCTTCGGGTGTAACAAGACGAATCCGATGATTCTCCGAATCCGCCACGTAACAGTTGCCGGCGGCGTCACTCACCAATCCCTTAGGTTGGTTGAATTGAGCCAGCGTACCTGTGCCGTCGGCATAGCCAACAACCGATCCGGCTAAGGTACTGACCGAAACTCCGTCAAGTTCTGGGTCGGGAGAGTAGACAAACCATACTGCTGTGGCGCTGTCCATTGGCTTGGCCTTGGCATTAAGCGTTGCACCATCCACATTGCTATCAATAGCAGGCTTGGTTACAACAGTCGGACGTGCCTGCACATAGATGGTCACCGGAATCTCGAAAGAACTTTCGTCGGGATCGTCGCTGGCAATCGAAATCGTTTCAACCAAGGTTCCAGTCACGGTAGCATCGATGGTAACCTTGAACGTGGCACTTTCACCTGGTGCCAATAGCCCGACGTTATTGTCGACAACTAATCCACCAGTCGCGGCAACAAAAGCGACCTTCAGGTCGAGTTCACCGGAATTTGCTAGGGTGAAGGTTTCTGTGAACGGTACATCTTGGGGCGTTATACCAAGATCCACTGGCACTAGCTGCGCATGCTGCAATTCAGACGAGGAATCATCGACTCCAGCATATACCGCGATATCCTGACTTAAGGGGGTGGTAAAGCTGAGTATGTTACCAATGCTGGGCTCCTGTGGGTTGCGTGCATTAGTCGCAGTCGCCTGGAAGTAGTAGGTTGCCCCGGATAGCAGCGTTTCGGGTAATGCAACATAGACATCGTTCGGTGCATCAAGCGAGGTGCTTTGCGGCCAATTGACGGTGAAAGCTTCATCTCCACGCATGATTGTACGGATGCGCTGGCTGCCCGCTTCAGTCAGATATAAGGAGCCATACGCACCAGGTGCCACAGCGAGTCCGTAGGGGCGATCAAACTGAGCAACTGTCGCCGGGTACAGAAAAGTACTGTCCGGGGAGTC
>DOCS01000038.1:0-7064 GCA_003503355.1 Opitutia bacterium | reverse complement strand
CCCGCCGCTCCAGAGCCCGCGATAGTGCTTACACTGCTCACATCAATACGGCGCACACGGTGATTGTCACTATCTGCAACAAAGACTAGACCATTCGCATCCACCGCCACACTGCTAGGTGAGGCAAATTGCGCCAGCGCATTAGCACCATCGCGGAAGCCCTCGCTGCCGGATCCAGCCAGCGTCACAACCATGCCCGCGCTAATCTGCCGAATTACGTGATTATCGCGATCCGCTACAATCAGATTGCCACTGCGACCGAGCGCAACACCGGTCGGACTCGAGAATTGAGCGGCAGCAGCCAGACCATTGATCAGCCCCGAAGTACCACTGCCCGCTAAGGTGGTCAGTGCACCGTCAGAGACAAGGCGGATGCGATGGTTGCCACGGTCGGCAATGTAAAGTTCTACGCCATCTGAATCGACCGCCAAGCCAGTGGGGAATAAGAACTGTCCTTCCTTTGCGATCGACGCATCCGCAAAACCTGCAACGCCCGATCCGGCGATTGTGGTCACTACTTTATCCGGAGTAATTTTACGAATCCGATGATTCAAGGCATCTGCCACGTAAAGATTACCACCTGCATCGATAGCCACATCCATCGGTTTATCAAATTGTGCATGACTTCCAGGGCCGTCAGCAAATCCAGCGACACCCGAACCAGCATAATCCTCGACCACTCCTATCGGAGAAATTTTAAGAATCTTGTGTGCCTCCTGATCAGCAAGGTACACATTGCCCAAGAAGTCGACCGCTACCCCACTAGCTGCTGTAAGGTTATCGACGAGTGTGCCAACTCTTCGCGGCGCCGCCAATTGCGGATCAGTCGAATACTTGAATCGCACAGTCGTCGGACTACCTTGCGACTGAACCGTGGCGTTCAGCGTTGCACTGGTGCTCGTGATCAGGGAAGCAGGCCGCGTGACGATCGCTGGCTCATCCACCATCAAGAAGCGTTGTCCTAGGGCCTGAGTGCTCTGATCCGCCTTTGAACGCCAGCGAATATAGTAAGTGGTATTACGATTGAGTTGCAGTGATGCCAAATCCAAAACCGCGCTTACAGACCCACCGCCATCGGTTACGGTCGCCTCTACTGTGATTGGATCAACGATAATTCGGCGCAAACGATGATTTTCGGAATCGGCTACGATTAGATCGCCGACAGAGTTAAAGCGGTCGACTAATAGACCAGATGGGACATTAAAACGAGCAACTTCCGCATTGCCATTTACCATGCCTTGGCTGCCTAAGCCCGCCACCGTACTAACAACTCCTTCAGGAGTCGTTACTTTACGAATTGCGTGATTCGTACCGTCCGCAACGTAGAGGTTGTCCCCACCATCAATTGCGAGGCCATTTGGTGCATTAAATTGAGCCACCGTTGCAATACCGTCGACTAAACCAGCGGCTCCTCCAGCCAGTGTACTCACAACACCTGCAGGTGTAATTGTTCGTATCCGATGATTCGCACGATCTGCGATATACAAATTGCCCGAGCGGTCAAATACAACAGCAGTGGGCTCATTAAAACGTGCGATTACTGGAGATTGCACACTGATCGATGCAGCAACTGTGACCCCATCCGTGTTGCCTGCGGATTCATTAACTGAATCCGCAGCTCCAGCATAAGTCGTCACTTGTTTATTCTGATCAATCTTGCGTATACGATGGTTATTAGAATCCGCGACATAAACATTACCCAAATCATCCAGCGCGAGGCCATACGGTTTATTGAAGCGAGCAACCGAGCCTGCACCATTCAAGAAACCGGCCGACCCTGTACCCGCCAAAGTCTCGACCGTCCATGCTTCACCTTCGAGTGCAGGACGGGTCAATTTACGCACACTGTGATTATACAGATCAGAGACATAGACATCTTCTCTAAGTCCGAAACCACCAACGACAATCGCAAGCGGAAACTTAAAACGAGCGTTCGGGCCAGAGCCATCGGTTGCACCATATTCACCATTGCCTGCAATGGTTGATATCACTCCGTCTGGAGCAACCATACGGATGACGTTATTCGCAGTGTCTGCAACAAAGATATTGCCGGAACTGTCCTGCGCGACACTGGAAGGATTGTTGAAGGCAGCCTCGCTGCGTTGACCATCGACCAAGGCCAGGTGCCCCGTACCTGCAAACGCATTGACCGTCGCGAGGAAATCCGGATCAGAAGAAATTTCAAAAGTGACACCAGCGCTGGTTAGCGAAGCATCCATCGTGGCGAACAATGACACGCCCGCAAGGGTGTAGTCGCCCGCCGGCGTCTCGTAGGCACCGAGATCCGCAGCAGCGCCAAGTAGACGCTCAAATCTCCGCTGGTCTGCCTGTAAATTTGTATTCGTTGTCGCGGCATCAATTGCAGGACTGCCCGGTAGCAACTGCATCGTGTGCGTGGGTCCTCCATAATCCGCTAAATCGGCAAGCAGAGGGTCACCGACAAGTACCCCAAGCCCCGCAATTAAATCTGTTCCATGAAGCGTACTAAACAAATTGCCGCCTTCAGCTGAAACCGATGCACTGCCAGTCAGATTAACATCGTATGGTACGTTATTGGCGATGTTCTTTGCTACAATCGAACCAGTGAGCGTCACGACGCCTGCCCCAGCATAAAGGCCCCCACCCGATTCGATCGATAAATTGTCAGCAATGGTCGAACTAAATGCGGCAACACTGCCCTCTAGGCTGGCAATCCCACCACCGGAATGACCGGCCGTATTGTTCGCCACCGTGCTATTTAATAATGTCAGCGAGCCTGTATTCGCAATGCCGCCGCCGTGACCGCCAGAGATGTTACCAAAAAGCGTTGAATTACGCATGGTCAGATCTCCGTCATTTAAGATCCCCGCGCCATCACTACCGGCAAGCGTTAATCCCGCCGTGATTGTCCATGTATCCAGATCCACAACCGAACCCGCCGATACATTCAAAACACGAGACGTGTTATTGCCCGACAGCGTGATTCCATCTGCCAGTGACGACGCATCCAGCCACATGCTGTTGGCGACCAGCAACTCGCTCGCCAAAGTGATGGTCTGGCCACTCAATACATGGTCCAGATCGATCAGACCCGCCACGGAGGGGACATGCGCGGCAGCCTGTGTCAATGCCTCACGCAGCGATCCGGCTCCCGAATCTAAGCTATTGGAGACGGAAAAGTAGACTGCTTCAACTGCCCCAAGATCCGCCATTGTTGCATAAGGGCGGGTAACACCACGCTGGCCGCTACCACTTAACGATCCGGTCGCCGCATCAATCGCTGGGCTACCGAGCAATGGTGGCATCGTCGCAGTGGGACCTCCGTGATTGCCAAGGTCAGCCAGTAAGGGGTTGCCGACCAAAACAGCGGCACCTGCAATTAAATTCGAGCTATCTAAATCACTAATCAGATTCACTCCGGTCAAAGTAATCGTGCCAGGAGCATTTGTACTTATGTCCGCAGCTGTGGGTGCAGAATTGTTCGCCACAATTGAATCGGTGAGCGTGAGGCTTTGGTTCGACCAAAAACCACCTCCGGTTACTGCGGCCTGATTACCCGCTATAGTACAATGCGTCAGGTTAAGTGTACCGCCAAAATTATTGATTCCTCCGCCGTAAGTAGCAGTGTTCTGAGCAACGGTGGTATTTAATAATGTAAGCGTACCGGTATTTTCGAAACCGCCACCGTAACGACCGGAGGCATTGCCGAAGATCGACGAATTGCGCACTGTCAAATCACCCGCATTTAATATGCCGGCCCCGTCACTGCCGGCAGGTGTAACGCCAGCAGTGAGATTCAGACTGTCCAAAACAACAACGGATCCCTCCGATACATTGAAAATCCTCGAAGCATGGTTGCCTGACAGCGTAAGCCCATCTGATAGTGCCTGAGCATCAATAATCACGCTCTTATCAACCAGCAACTCGCTGCCTTTTAGCGTAATAATACCACCATTCAATTCGGTTGCGAAGCGGATGATCTCTGGCGTGCCCGACGGCACTGCATCAGCAATCGCTTCACGCAATGATATAGCTCCCACTGTGATGCCATTCGTTTCATCCAAGCCAGTTGTCACTTCAATCCATTGTCGAGTGTTCATATATTGGACAGTTCCTGGGTAAGTCTCGGCCCCTACAGTTGTATCAATCCGCCAGCGGTAATTCGTTCCCGCTAGCAGTGGTTGTGCTACTGAAAACGGCGAACTCTGAACACCCACCGTCATGAGGATGCCACTCGCAGGGCCAATGAAAATTTCATAAGTCGCGCTCTCTGAACCGGACCATTGGAAAGTCGGCAGGAGCGATGTATTGACTCCCCCCCCCAGAGGCGACGCGGTCGTGACCAGCACTTCGACCGAGCCGATGTCATTCGCTGCCGCTGCTATCCGATTCAAGCCACGCTGATCGGTAATGGTTGACGAGCCACTGGCAGCATCAATCGCAGGGCTTTCTGGTAAAGGAGGCATCGTCGCAGTGGGACCACCATAGTCGCCCAAATCAGCCAGTTTGGGGTCACCAACTATAAGCGTAGCACTTTCAGACAAGTTTGAATCAGCTAAATCACCGATTAGGTTCACACCGGTGACGGTGATCGTCTCAAAAGTACTGATGTCCGGGCCACTTAAAGCAGTATTGTTCGCCACAATGGAGTCCGTCAGCGTAACGTTGCCGCCTTCTCCCGACCAGAGACCACCAGCGATTTCCGCAGACTGATTACTCGCTAGAGTTGTGTGAATCAGTGTTAGCGTGCCTCCCTGGTTGTGAATACCACCCGAGGACGACGGCGCTTCGTTATGAGCAATAGTACTATTGAGAATGGTCAAGGTACCGGAGTTGTCGAATGCGCCTCCAAAGATTGCGGCTTTATTATTCGAGAAAGTTGAGTTGCGCACTGTCAGGGTGCCTGTATTACGAACTGCCCCCCCTTGATCACCCTCTGCGTTAATATAACCATCGCGCACGGTCAGACTGTCCAGCTCTACAACCGCTCCCGCAGACACATTGAAAATACGTGACGCATGATTGCCAGACACGGTGATCCCATCTGCTAATGAAGCAGCATCAATCGTCAGATTCTTATCCACCAATAATTCAGTACCGCCCAGCGTAATGGTCGCACCGCTTAAAGCCGGATCAAAAGTGATCTGTTCGCCAGATCCCACATCGTTGATCGCTTGACGCAAGGAACCTGCGCCAGAATCTGCGAGGTCAGTCACCACCTGGTCATCTGCACAAACGATCAGTGCCCCGCTAAAACTGAGCAAGCCAACGCTCGAATACATTTTCACCAGAAGCTTAACGCAAATAAGAGTACGACCAAAAAGCATAAGATAACGAGTCTTGAATCTATTAGACATTAATTTATATTAGATAGATTAATAATGCCCACAACTTAAGTTTATGACATATTATCCCTGAATAAAAAAGCACATATTTGGAGTGTAATAAATAATGTGTAAATTGAAGAAGCTGATGTTCTCAAGCAACCGACAGAGTGCATCCAATGAAGAAAACAAAATTAGTTAAGCAAAATCCAGGACACTCCTGCCGGTGGCGGTGACAGCGAAGCGCCACCGGCAGGAGTAAGAAGTACAGTCCCATCAATCGGCGATCGCGGCATTTCTGTGAATGCCCAGTGTACCTACAGCTTCACCCATTTTTCGAGACGGCATTCAAAGCCGCCGACATCCACTGGATCACCACTCTGTAGTTTTAACGATGCAGGTGCGTTCGTTCGCTTGAGCGGATTGAGAATCACCAAGCGCCCGCCCTTGCGTAAGTTACGGGCCGCTACTTTGAAAATCTCCTCAAACAGCCCCTGCATATCGGCCACGCGCACCCGCCGCCCTAGAGGTGGATTGGTAATCATCAGGCTCACACCACCGGCGGGGAGGTCTTCGATGTCTTGATGCTCACGAAAATCACACGCGTGCGTCGAAACAGACGCGTTGGTAACGCCCGCCTTTTCAAGATTCAGGCGCGCGATCTCAACGGCCTTTGGGGCAATGTCCGAGGCGATGATTGCCTGCACGCCGCCGAGCAAGGATCGCTCGATCAGCTCCAAGCCTGAGCCGCAGAAAGGGTCCCACACCACTTCATTGTCTGTTTGGCCGGCCAATTTAGCCATGGCCGCTGCCAGCGGAGGATGCGTCGACGCCGGCACATCGTCAGCACGGTATACGAAGCGCGGGTCAGGCGACACGCGTGGGCGCAGTTCAACCGAGCTGCCGATTTTTTCAGGATAGACATCGATGGCCCACGGCGCTTGGCGCGGGTCGTTGAGTAAGTCGGGGCACTGGGCAAAGGCTTGGTTGATCACTGCCTGCGCGGTTCCATAAGGCACCTTGGCACGCATAAACTTGAGCCGATAGCGCGGCTGGCCATCGGTCAGTTTGCTGCAGATTCGCTGGGTCAGCGGTGACGCGATGAGCTTTGCCAACGCGGCCACATCGATGTCCTTGCTGGTAGGCACGACGCCGAGCACAAAGTGAATCGAACCGAAGGTGCGAAGCTGGTACAGATCACCAACGCTGAAGCTCGCGGTTGCTGTAATAGCGACGCAACCCGCACTCACTTTGAGTAGTTTGAAGCGGTCGTTTAAGGTTGGATGCTGCAGGAGTTCATCGCGGACAAAGGCTTCCAACCCACGGCGCGTGCGCAGATGGATGCGCAGACCAGCGACCTGGCTCACTTTCGCGTCGAGGCGTAGCGTGCTGGGCTGCGTACTGCGAGCCAACTTCGCCTTGACCTTCTGCTCAGTCTGTTGGCGGCGTCCCTCGGGATCGTCGAGATCCTTTAATTTCTCCAGCGTCGCGGCCCCTCCAACCTTNNGTGCGACTTAAATGCGTCATTTCACGCTGATCACGTTCGTTATCCAACAGTTCCAGCAGCGCACGCTCGCTCTCCTCATTGCCTCCGAGCTTCGGCAAGGCGGCCATCGCATAGCGGCGCACCTTCTCTTCTGGATCGTGTAGCAGTGCCATCAGCCATTGCTTAGTCAATGCACGCTGTGCCTGCGTCGCCTGTTGCAGCGCCACCACCCCCATCGCTCGCACCAAGCCGACGCGTGCCAAACGATACGCCGG
>DOCS01000111.1 GCA_003503355.1 Opitutia bacterium | reverse complement strand
CCTGAACGAATTGTCGGGATCGAACTTGATCCGATTCATCTCAGCATAGCGGATGGTTTCTTTGAATGTACTGATGGCTGCGATCTGGTGGCCGCCGATGCGGTGGAGTGGGTACAGGAGGAAGCGGCGGAGGACGATGCGGCAAGATTTGACCTAATTATCGATGATCTCTATGCGGAGGAGGACGGTATGGCGGTGCGGTGTGCGCCCTTGGATTTAGACTGGTGTCAACACATGGCGAAATTAATCAAGCCCGGCGGGATGTTGGTGTTTAATCTGATTGAGCCGAGAAAGGTTGACCATCTGCCGCCGCTCAAAGATCCCGAACTGCGGCAACGTTTCCCTTACGTGAAAGCCTTCCGCATGGAGGGTTACGAGAATCGGATTGTTGCTTTTAGTGGAAGTCCTCTGGACGAGTGTTGTTTTAAGGATCACTTGAGTGAGATCTGTCGCCGCTATCCACGCTGTTCGGGGGTCAGTAAGCGCTACGAATCATTTGAACCCGTTGCAGCCGCTCTCGCGCCTTAAGTCCCGTCGAGTTGCATTGTTGATGGTGTCACATGATTGGACGCCGTATGCCGCTTAGTAGTAGGGGTATCCCATTCCCTGCGGGTCGTATGCCGGTTTGACGATGTCGTAGTGTTCCTGCAGGAAAGTGATGATGTTAGTCATTTGCTGCACTGTCATCACTGCGGTGTAGTCCGGCATCAGAGAATTCCCCGAAGTATCGACATAGCGATCATCCGCTTTGAGAATAGATTCCGAGGGGTGAATGATGGCGGTGGCCAACTGTCCGTAGGTTTTTACTTTATGCAGCGCGCCTCCGAGCGGAACCATAAGGTCTGAAGTGACTGTTTCACTGTCTTGGAAAGTCACGCCCGCCACGCTGTGGCATTGAATACAATTTAATTGTGCGAATGTGCGTTGACCCGCGGTGGCGTCTCCAGGTGGTAGGATGAAGCCGACGGGTGAGTTTTCGGACGGGATTTTTGATGCAAAAAACAAGCTAATGCACGCGATCAGTGCGATAACTAGGACGATGATGACTAATGTGGGTTTTTGGGACTCTTTCATGATATACCTTATTACGTTATTTTATAAGAGAACGCGCCAAAGGCAAACGGATGGACGTTCCTGTTCGCTGTGCACTGCCCACTCGATTAGCCGAAGGTTTTCTTATTCCAGCCCCAGTTGGCTGGGGGGATGTCGACGAAGTTAATGTAGATGCGGTCTGACTGAATCCCAGTGATCAAGGTCATGCGCTCGCAGAGTTCAACCGATAGGCGTTCGGAGGCTTCGGATGGGAGGCGGATGGCACGCAGCTCAATAAATGCAGTGTGCGTCTCTTTGCTGGCCATCGTCATTTTCGATGTCGTCCAACTAGTCATCACAGCGCCTTCGGACTTTTCCAATAGCTCGGCGATTGCCTGTGAGAGTGTCTGTAGGCAGTTGCTTTTCTCTGCATCGGAGAGCCCTATATTTGAGATGACATGAACGAAGGGCATGGAGCGTGGCGGTTGATTGTGTGTGGATGAATTGACATAAGAAGCACGCAGTTATTCTACCACCAGTACGAGCGATTCGCAAGGTGGGCACGCGTTAACCGAACCGCGAATCCCTTGAAGCCGAAAGGGCGATTCATCGGGCTGACAGTGGGGAAGGGCGGGCTGAGCGTTTGCTGCGCTGGTGGATTGTGCGGTTGCGCTTCGTTTCGCGGGCGTTGGAATTCAGTGACTTGTCGCCGGTTTTCGTTTGACCCGAATGCGCAGCTTGCCCGATACATATCGCATGGAAATAAAAACACCCACTGATGTAACTGCCATCCCATCGGATGCTCAGACAACCGCCACAGGTCTCGCCTCTAAAGTGCTTCACGCCGGAAGCGGAACAGAGGTGCCTGCGGCCGCGGACACGGTGAGCGTGCACTACAGTGGTTGGACGACTGATGGCCAACTGTTCGACAGCTCCGTTCAGCGCGGTCAGCCTGCTAGCTTTCCGCTGAACCGAGTCATCAAGGGCTGGACGGAAGGTGTACAGCTGATGGTGGTCGGTGAAAAACGTCGTTTCTGGATTCCTGCGGAACTCGCTTATGGTGAGAATGCGGGCGGTGGGCGCCCGAGTGGCATGTTGGTTTTTGAGGTTGAGTTGCTTTCGATTGAAAAAGCGCCTGAGCCGCCGAAAACCCCTGAGGATGTGGCCGGTATTCCGGATAATGCCGATGTACGTGACAGCGGTCTAGCATCGCGTGTGATCCGTGCTGGCAGTGGTAGTGCTCATCCGAGCAAGCAAAGTATGGTGACGGTACATTATAGCGGATGGACGCTGGATGGGCAGCTGTTTGATAGCTCCGTGGCGCGTGGCGAGCCGACCAGCTTTGGTTTGTTTCAGGTGATTGCTGGTTGGACCGAAGGTGTGCAATTGATGGTAGAGGGTGAGAAGCGCCGCTTCTGGATCCCCGGTAAGCTCGCTTATGGTGATAACCCACAGGGGGGGGCGCCCGGTGGGATGCTGGTGTTCGACGTCGAACTGATTAAGATCGGTCAATAGGGCGCTGGTGCGTGTGGGGCGGTTCGTCCGGCTAGGTGGGCTGGTGGTCTCTCGATTTTTTTGATTCAAACAGTCTCTCGTTCGCGAGAGGCTGTTTTTTTATGTACGCCCTGTGCTCACTCAGCTTGATGGGCCCTTCTGCTGCAGCATCTGCGGGCTAGGATCGCGTCAGCTTGTGCTGATCAGAATCATCATGCGGTCGTCAACTTGAGGTGCATTCTCGGTAAAGTTAGTTATGCGAGTGTTCACTTTTTCAATGAGTGTTTTATTGGGCAAGTGGCCATGTTCGCTGATCAGTTCAAGCAAACGCGCTCTGCTGAATTCATCATCGGCGGAGTTGAGCGCTTCGGTGATGCCGTCGGTGTAGTAGAAGACTTTGTCGCCAGGGTCCAGCTGTATGAAGTCCATTTCATAGGCATTCACTGGGATGATTCCGAGGGCGGGGGCCTTGTGGGTAGCCACTCTGCTGACTGAGCGATCATGGGCGCGATAATGCAGTGGGCAGGGGTGCCCGGCATTGGCGATGGATAAGGTGATGCAGCCGTTCACTTCCTCGCGAATGTAAGTATAGATGCCCGTCGCATAGGATCCCGGCATCTGCGAGAGCATGTCGTTGTTGATCCCATTCAGCATGATTTCGGGACGATCGAGGAATTCTTTACCCCGTGTCTCCACCAGCGAACTGATGAGTGCGGTAAATAAGGCAGCGGACACCCCATGTCCCATGATGTCGCAGAGAAAGAGTCCACACGAATCGCTGTATGGGGAATCATAGGTAGAGAAAAAATCGCCTCCAAGATTGAACGCGGGGCGGTAATCGTAATCGATGTTCAGGTCTTTGGGCGCATGCAACGATTTGGGTAACAGTGCGCGATGGATACGACTCGCCTGTTCCAATTCGAATTCGGTTTGCCTGTGGTATTCTTGCAGTGCATTTTGGCGTTCTTTCAATTCCTCCAGTTGAACCATGCTAGCGGTGATATCTCTTGAAATGCCGAAGGTGCCGATGATTGTGCCGGAATCATCCAGCAAGGGGAATTTGGAGGTCGAAAACCAGACGGATTCGCCGTTCTGCAACACTTCTAGTTCTTGTTTTGCAATCAGTGGTTCCCCTGTTGCTAGTACATCCTGCTCATCTGCGAGGAAACTCTCCGCTTGTTCTTTTGAGTAAAAATCAAAATCTGTTTTGCCGAGGACGTCAGCGACATTTTCTAGGCGGTGTGTCTTCGCCATTGCGTTGTTAATACTAATGAAATGACCCGCCTTATCCTTGAAATAGATTAAGTCTTTGGAGTGCTCGAAAAGGTTGCGCAGTATCATGCTGCTGGTCTTTTCGGTAGATTTTTTAGCCATTGGAAGCGAAGCGTGCGGGGTAATGTCGGATGACTCTCAGTCATTGATCGGCCTTAACATAATTTACGCAGAGCTTGATGAATTTCAAGCAGGGGAGGCTGAATCTAGGTGAGTCCGCGCCTGTCACGTGGAGTGGCTGGTCGCGGTGCGTGCGCTCGTCGTTGTCCAGCCGTTGAGTAGTCATTATTCTGTTGGCGGTTTCGACAGTGATGCTGGAGCTAAGAACAATGCTTGAATTTGTTGTCAGAATTTTGACACTTCGCATTATGATTAAACGAAGCCTTTTGTGTCTCTGTGCGTTGTCACTTTTATTCCTAGTTGCGTGTAATACGCCGCAGGCAGAACCCAAAGCGCTTCGGACTGAAGGCGAGGGGGCAGTGATGGCGGTCTCGACGCAGGTAATTCCGCCCTCGCCGCAGGTAATGGCGGCGTCGTCGCAGGTGATGGCGGCGTCGTCGCAGGTGATTCCAGTGGTCGAGGCGGCACCTGAGCCCGAGACTGTGAAAGACGTGCGTATCATCATGCATACCTCTAAGGGCGCGATTCAAGCGACACTCTTTGCGACTAAGACCCCCGTGACGGTGGCCAATTTTCTGAGCTTAGCCAAGCGCGGTTACTATGACGGCTTGACCTTCCATCGTGTGATTCCGAATTTCATGATTCAGGGCGGCGATCCGACCGGCACCGGGCGCGGTGGCCCCGGTTACCAATTTGAGGACGAATTTCATCCGGCCTTGCGCCACAATCGGGCGGGTCTCTTTTCAATGGCCAATTCTGGGCCGCGCACCAATGGCAGCCAGTTTTTTATCACCCACAACCAGACGCCGTGGCTCGACCGCAAGCATAGCATCTTCGGCAAAGTGACGCAGGGGCAAGCTGTGGTGGATGCGATCCGTCAGGGGGCTACGATCGACCGCATCGAGGTGCTGGATTCGACTGAGCTACTGTTTCGCGAGCAGCAGCAACGCATCGCCCAGTGGAACGCCACGTTGGCCGCAAAGGGATACTAGGCCGCATTGCTGAGCGTAGATCCGCCGGGTTTCGATAGGTTGGCAGTGGCGTGCCCGTTGCTGATTGCCATTGATTGCGGGAGTTATTCACGCGATCTGAGTGAGTGGGCAGGGAAAGCGCTTTGGTAATCGATGTCCGTTTACTTTTGACAAATCCTGTGCGCATTTGAGGCGAGCAGTGTTGCTGATGACGTTTTCTTTACTCGCCCAAACTCGGCCCCAGGCCGACTGCGGTCAGGATTTCGAATGCCTTTTGGCTGTGCTCGAGCAGTTTGCCCAGATTGCGCAGGGTGAGGAGCTGAAAGGTCATTTCGCTCTCGCTGACAAAAATGTGGAGATCGAGTTGCACTAGCTTGAGCTCGAAGGCGCTGCCATCAGGTTCGTAGTCGAGGGCATCGGCGATTGCCGGGATGCTTTCGATGGCGTCGATTTTGTCGTCGATGTTAATCGAACAGGGAAACTCGACCACAAGGGTCTCGCAGTGATGGGTAAAGCAGGCGTGGAAACGATCGTCGCTGGCGATTTGCGGAGTGTGCAGCGCGACGATTTCGGTGGTGAGTTGGTAATTTTTTGGATCATCCGCGCATTGTTCGATACGGATTTGCAGGTCAAAGTCAGGCGTTTTGATACAACCGAAGCCATCTTCGCAGGTGTATTGAAATTCGCGGCGCTTGTAGGCAAACAGGCTGCGGATGTCGGCGTAGAGCCGATCCGTGGCTTCTTTGACATCTGCGTGGCCGACTTTGCGCACGAATGCCTGTGCCGCCGGGTGGTGGCCGTCAGGCAGGTGGTGGCTCTTCTGGTAGCCCTTGAGGCGGCGCACGCGGCCTTCGACCATGCCGACGATGCGGCTCTGAAGTGCGGGCGTGCTAGAATCTGGAGTCATTGTGCTAATGGCACTGAAATTGGACGTTCGTGGTTCGAAGTACAATATTCGATGTGTGTGGATTGCGTGCGATTTCAATGGTGGGATCAAATGAAAATGTTGTTGCGGTCACTTGCGAATGGTCGTGGCCGATGTGAATTCACACAATTTCTGTTCTGAGTCGTCGCGTGGTACTTGTTGCGATGACGATGATCTAGGGAAGTGCACATTAGGGTGAGGGGCTTCGGGTAGATCTTGTGTATTATGTCGTTTATGACGTGATTCAAGCGCCCGTCACAGGGCTGTACTGTCGATCTTTTGTGCAGGATCTTGGCTTTTCTCGCTTTTACCCTTTACAAGCCGCCTCAAAAGCGGTGTTTTCGACTTCTTATTTAACTTTCTCATGCAGAAAACACGTAAATCCATCGCCAAACGCTTCAAGAAGACAGGCACCGGTAAACTCTTGCGTCGCACGCCAGGGCACCGTCACCTCCTTCGTAACAAGAGTGTCAAGCAACGTCGCCGTGCAGGTCAAAGCAAACTGGTCGCTCCCGGCCAACGCGCTAACCTCATTCGCGGATTGCCTTTCGCTTAAGCTGAAGAAGTCACGTTTGATCTTAAAACTCACGCCAGCAAGGTAACATGAAAATGGGCGACCCTGCGGCGACTAAATCGAGAGATACAAAAACATGCCTAGAGCAACAAATGGTCCGGCTACCTTAAAACGCCGCAAAAAAGTTCTGAAAAAAGCCAAAGGCTATTTCGGAAACAAATCACGCCTCTTTCGCTATGCGAAGGATGCAGTCGATCACGCTGAAGTTTACGCTTACCGCGATCGCCGTAAAAAGAAGTCCGAGTTTCGTTCACTCTGGATCGTTCGTATCAACGCTGCATGCCGTGCAAATGGCATTAACTACAGCCGTTTCATCCGTGGTCTCAAGGCTGCTGGTATCGAGATGGACCGTAAGCAGATGTCCGAGCTAGCGATTCACGACGAGGATGCATTCAACATCTTGATTGTAAAGGCTAAGGAAGCCAATGCAGCGCCCGCTGCATAAGTTCCGGACTGTATTATAGTTTTTCTAAAGGCCGATCCTCCAGGGGATCGGCTTTTTTGTGTTTGGTTTTAAAAGTCTTAGTCAGGTGTTGGCACGCATGCATTGTTTGCAGGAAAAAAATCGACTGATTGAGGCATTGCACACATGGCTGACTCGCAGTTTGAGGCGCACGTAATCTAAAACCGATCAAGCCAGATTCCTGTTGATTGGTGGTTTCAATCTGTGCACAGGGCGCTATAAGCTGAAGAGATGAGTGATGCTGAATCTTTTTGTGCCTGTGGAAGTGGACAGGTATACGCTGCGTGCTGTGAGCCTTTTCACCTGGGGCAGGCAAAGGCGCCGAGCGCAGAGGTCTTGATGTGCTCTCGTTACAGCGCCTATGTGGTTGGACAGGTTGACTACTTGGTAGCCACGACTTTTCCTGCGGTGCGTACCACCGATCTGTGGATCAATTATAAATCCACCCACGATTCAATTCAATGGATCGGCCTGGAGGTGCTGCGGAAATCTCAGGGCGGGGCAAACGACAAGACTGGCAAGGTCGAATTTAAGGCCAGCTACATTCAAGACGGGCAGCCTGCGGTCCACCACGAGCTGTCGCGTTTTAGGCGTAGTGGCGGTGACTGGTATTATGTGGATGGTAAGTTGGAAGAAGTTAATTGATCGCAGCTTGTTGCGCGAGAAGCCAAGTTTTCAGACCAATGAATTGGAGCATCTACATTTTACGCTGCGCGGACGGTAGCCTGTATACGGGCGTTGCTCTGGATGTGCGCCGCCGCCTGCAGGAGCATCAAGCGCAAGGGCCGAAGGCGGCTAAATACGTTCGCGGGCGTACGCCGCTACAGCTAGTGTATACCCGTGTGGTCGGCAGTCGCTCGGAAGTACTCAAGGAAGAGTGGCGAATCAAGCGCCTGAGCAAAGCCCACAAAGAGCAACTGGTCGTCGATGCAGCTGATTTGTTGCGGCACTGATCGTCTTCCGCAGCCGTTCGATGCGACGGCATTGGTCGGATTGCTTGTCTACTGCTGTCTCAGCAGCTAAACGCGCTTGTACGGTTGCCCACTGCAGAATAAGCGGTGCGATTGCTTAGGGGGGGTCGATTGAACGAACGAAAACGGCCACTGCCGCATCGTTCGTTCGCTCAAAGTTTGCGAAAAGCTGAGCCGTTATCCGCCGACTGCACTAAATGAGACCTTGGTTATGGTTGCCTTGGCGCAGGCGTTCAGGGCGTCGATTGCACGTTGATGAGGCGAGTCCGGATCGGCTTGGATCTTAACGACGGTATCGTCGCCCATTCGGTCCGATGACATGCGCAAGCGCGTGAGTGTGGTCGATAGCCGCACCATGTTTCGGTCATTGGTCGAATCCATCGGTGCGCCATTGAGCAAAATCAAGCCATTGGGGAAGATCTCAAGGATATGTTCGCTGGGTAACTTGAGGTTCTCGGCGGGTGGGGTGGCACTGGGTAATTTAATGCCAACGTCTGCTTCTTGTTGCAGCGGCAGGAACATGAAGTAAACGAGCAGCAAGAACACGATATCGATCATCGGTGTGATATCGACTTTCTCTTCTGACTCTAAAACTTTGTTAACAGCAGGCACGTTTAATTCTTGTTGGATGCAAAGATGAGGTCAAAGATGCCGGCTTGGGCGCAGGCTTCCATGACGCGATTGACATGGCGATGAGGGGTATTGGCATCCGCTCGGAGAAACACTTTCAGTGCGGGATAAGCCTCGCGCTTCGCCGCGAGCGCTTGGGGGAGGGCCTCGAAGCTGATCGGTGTAGCACCGAAATAGGTCTGGCCGTTGATATCCAGCGAGACGTATTGGCGGTCGCCTGGCTCCTCGGGCACACTCGACTTATTCGCGTCAGGCAGCGTGAGCTCAACGAGTTCAGCGCTGACGAAGCTAATCAACGTCATGAAAAACGCGATGAGTAGGAACACGATGTCGATCATCGGAGTTAATTCAAAATCCGGATCAACCTCTTCTGGGGCCCATGTTTTCATCGGTTATAAAAAGCTGTTATTAATTTGAGCGAAGATTACTCGCTGTGCTGATGATTACTCACCGCAGTGGTCAGTGTAAACTGCAAGTCACCCGAAACGCGTGCGACGCGGGAAGTAATCTTTCCGTACTTATTCTTAAAGAAGAAGAAGAAGAACATCGCGGGAATACCGACGATCATCCCGCTGGCGGTGGTGATCAAGGCTTCCGAAATATTACCCGCAAGTGCTTGCGCATTAGCCGCACCCTCCGATCCGATCACTTGGAAGGCCTTGACCATACCAGAAACGGTACCGAGCAGTCCAACCATCGGGGCCAGTGAACCGATCACCGATAGGTAGTTGATCAACACGAATGGGCCCGCGAGTTCCTCAGCTGCGGACTCCTCGATCGCCTCTTTGACTTGGTTCGAATCGTAGCGATATAGGTCCACTCGTGCTAGGGCGGCGTAAACAATATTGGTTGAGGGTGCGGGGTGTTCGCTACAGATGTTGCGGGCTGTCTCGATATCCAAGGCGCGCAGCGCTTCATCGATTTGCGGCAGCACGTCGGGTCGTATCAGTTGTTTCACGCTGACTGCCATGAAGTTGTAGACGATCAAGCCGAAGGCTGAGACCGAAAGCAATGTTAGCGGATACATCGCCCACCCGCCATTCTTCCACATATCAATCAGGGATTGCTCGCTGGCTTGAGGCCCTTCGGCTTCAGCTTCCTCGCTTGATTCAACGCCGGCCTCGGTATCCGACTGTGCATGCAACGATTGTGGTAATGCCCACATAGCGATCATGGAAAATAGCGCGATGGCGATAAAGGTAGGTAGGAGGCGGAGCTTGGCGTGTGTCATGGTATGGTTTTTATGAAAGGCTTGTGTATGGAGTAAGTGCTAAGTGTAAGGATTGATTAATCCATGTCCAGTAGGCGTTCTTTAGGTAATTTAATCGCAGCATCTGCAGCCCGTGTTGCCCAAGGCGATTCTGGATAGAGGACTGTGATTTCGGACCACACATTTCTTGCTGACTTTGGTGCATCATTCTTTGCGTAGCAATCGCCGATTAAGTAGAGCATTTCGGGCACCCACACGTAGGAAGTTTGTGCGCGTACAAACCCGCGAGTGAGCAAATCGAGTGCACTCTCAAAGTTCTTTTTGCGGTGGTCTCGCGAGCCTTGGAGCAGCTTGTACAAAGAGTAGGCGCGTTCAGTGCTCTTTGGTTCCTGCATGGAATCAATGATCGGGGATGCTTCATCCACGCGTTCGGCGAGTACCAGGCTGTAAGCCAGCCACATCCGAATGTCCGTTCTCGCTGCATCAGGGACGATGTCTACGATTTCACGGTAGAGAGGGATGACTGCTTCATAATCGCCGGCACCGCGCAGCGCATCGGCTGCCTTGATTATCGGGCTGATGTTCACTGAATAATCACCATGTTTGGGCACGAACTGGGCGATTCGCGCGGCAGCTGTAAAATTCTTATCGTCCAGATGTGCCTGCATCAGGCGAATGGCAATCTCACTGTACTTGATGTCGACCTTATCGAGAGCGAGGCGATTGATCAAATCATCGGCCTCGGCGAGTTGCCCTTCGCTAACTAAGCAATTGAGCAATGTCCGAATGGAGGCGTGCAGCGGCCGCAGGATTTCCGGAACTTGATGGAATTTGATCAGCGGGTAGACCTTCGGACGTAAGAGTTCGGTCGCAGCCGAGAATTTCTCTTTGCGTATTACGTCCTTGGCTTCTTCCATCACCGCTAAGTCGAAGCGAAGTGAGCTGGCCATCGTTTCACTGACTGGCATCGACATTTCGCCGATTCTTCCGTCAACGTCTACCTCAGCAATGAGCCGACCATCTTCAAACCCGATGAATTTGAGAGTTTGCTCCGAGCGGGCGCGGATTTGTTGAATGTAGACGGGCTGGGTGCCTAACTTCTCCCAGTGGGGGTTGGCGCCGAAGCTGGAACAGACGTAGCCGATTGAGAACGCGGCAACAAGCAGGGCTTTAAGGGGGAAGAAACGCATCCTTATGTGAGGGGCTGTCATGAATAGGGCGGTGGGGCGACTCATGGTTGTAATTCCTTTAGCTTGGCTATGATAGACTCCATGAGTTCCGGAAATGCCGATGCTGCAATTGTATCTCGAGCTTCTGTCAGGGTGGCGATCGCATCAGTTGTTGAGCCTAAGCCCAACAGAGCTTCGGCATCGGCGAGGTAGGCACGTGCACACCATTCTCCAAGTTGAGAGTAGCCGAGGAACGTGCGTTCGAAAAATCCGTGTGCTTCGGCATACATGTCTTCTGCCATGTACGCCTCGCCCGTTTGGAACAATGCGCGCGCATGGATGATGCCGCGCCAGTCTGGTACGCGTAGGATATACTGATATTTTTCGCGCGCCTCTTCGCCGCGACCCATCGCGGAGAGCAGTTCTCCTTGGCGGAGGATGACTCCCGGTAGTTTTGGTGTGCCCGAAAATTGAGTTACGATCGACTCCAGATAATCGAACGCAGCGGATTTGTCACCACGTTCATCACTGACGCTGGCCAGTCGCATATAGGCAACGATCGCGGCATCGTCGGTTGAATACTTCGTCAGTACTTTGTTCCAAGCTTCGATGGCAAAGTTTAGGCGGTCCGCGCGAGAATAGTCGGCAATATAGAGCAGCATGCGCGGGCTCACCTGATCCAAGAAGGCGGAGTCGTAGGACTTCGTGGGGGGTATCTCGACATCACTACGATAAAGGCCCATGAGCATCCGCGTCTCTGCTATTGGCTGTTTGGCTATCTTCTCACGAACCAAACGATCGCGGAAAAATTCAGCCGGAGTTTCTGGGGGGTATTCGGCGAGTTGCTTGCGGTAGATCGCAGTGACTTCATTGATCGGAGTGAGGTCTTCGATTAGCCACTCGCCAAACTGTGGATGGGACCGCAGGCGGTTATAGAGAGTTTGGTCTAAAACGCTGTTGCCATAAAAATACTCAAACAAAAATCCGCGATCGGTAACAATCTTGGTGCGGAATTCGATGTCCTCGTCTAGGGCGTCCAGGAACTCGACGGTTTTTTCTAGGGTTGCTTTGTTGGTATTATACTTCTCGGCATAGCTTTCAATCAGTGCATCAACACCGAGTTTCTGAGTGTCTGTCGCGTACTTTTGTATGAATTCACGGTAGAGCGTCAGCATTTGGCATGGCTTGCGGAGGTATTCATAGGCGCGGCCGAGTTGGAGAACTGCATCCGTCAGACGGCCCTCTTCGCCGAAGCGATCGATATAGGCCTGGAAGTGCGTGACCATGTCATCGTAGCGTTGAAGTACTTCATAAATCATTCCCGTGCTGAATGCGGCACCGTTGTGAATGTCTTGTAGGGTGGTGATTTCGTCGGCCTTCTTAAAATGTTCGAGTGCCAGTTCGAAATTGCTGGCAAGATTTTCGATTTCACCGAGAAAGAAGAAAGCCTGATCCGTCGAAGTACCATTGGGGTATTGTTTGGTGTATTTGAGGAGTGTTTCGCGCGCTTCTTCGAAGTCCTGTGCATAGTATTGGCAAGCACCTTTGCGCAGTAACCCATCCTCTGCGTAGACACTGGTTGGGAATTTCTTCAGTAAGCCGTCAAAGCTTTTAACTGCGTTGGGGAATTGGCTGCTTTGGAGTTCGCCGATGCCGCGCCAGTAGTAGAGACCGTCTTCAAAGAGCGGGTCAGTGTGTCTGTCTAACCAGCGACTGGCTTGTTGGATGAGCTCTTTAAATTGTTGGTGCTCCATCAAGTGGCTGGCCCAAATAAGCAGCAAATTGTTGCACGCTGGCTCTAACGGATAATTGTCGAGGAACTCTTTGGCGATTTGAACACATTCGACTTTGTCACCGCTCTGTCTTAATGCGCTCACCAATGCGACCGTGATGTCAGAGTAGAAGTCGCCTTTGGGGAATTTACTACGATAAGCTTTGCCCACTTCGATCGCGGTTTCGAGTTTCTTTATTCGCAGTGCATTGGAGAAGGTTGCGTAATAGTAGAATTGAATCTGCTCTTCTTTTGGATTTTCGTTCATCAGGTCGAAAAACATCCAGAATGCCTCGTACAGGCGAGCGGTCTTACTATAGTTACGTGCGCGTCGTACCTGAAGAGCACTGCGCAGGGTTGGGAGTTTGCGCAGTTGCTTTAGAGTGGCTTTGAGTTGCTTGACCTCTTGGCCCAGACGTTCGTTTTTCTCGTCCGCTTTGCCCATATCCGTTCTGAATTTGATCGTGGCCTCTTTGCTCTTCACCTGTGCTTCTTGATACTCGATCATGATATCGGTCGTTTTGATCAAGCTGAGTAGGATGGCGGTGTCTTCGAGGCGGTTTTTAGCAACCATAGTGTCGCTGGCCTTTAGCAGGGCGACGTTGAGGCGAGGCATATAGCGGATTTCAGACTCGCGTGCGAGGACTGGCAGCAGTGACATCGCATCATCGAGACGCTTTTCAGCGATGTAAGCCTCGAAGCTGGCGGCCCCCGCCCAAGCTTGATCATCGATGTTGACGGCGGTATTCAAGAGCTGCGTGAAGACGGGCAGTCCCTCCTCCCAGTTTGATTTGCCGTAGTAGATTTGAGTCAGATCTTTGAGGAGTTGGGTTGTTTCCTTCTGGCTTAGGCGAAAGCGGTAGGCACCACTGAGCAACTTTTTCATCAGCTCGATGGCTTCGGGTTCACGCTTTAGGATGCGCAGTACCGAGATTTTCTTGAGGAGTGCGCCTTTCAGTTTGCCGCTGAAAGGGTATTTTTGCTCTAGTTTGTCATACCAAATGAGCGCTTCGCTGAGGTCAGTCGGTTTGTTTGTCGCCACATAGCTCTGAATATAGGCGGTGCCGATTAAGAATACTGGGAAATCGAGCTTAATTTCCGAATTGCTACTCGCTTCGACGCGTATAATCAGCTCTTTGAGCAGCGGCATCGCCTGTATCAAATTACCTTGGTTGACCAGCGAATCAGCTTCGCTCTGCAACTCCGACATGCCGAGTTGGCTGGCGTCAATTGCATTGAGGCGCGTGGTAGTGGTGACGCAGCTTAAGCACAGTAGCGCTGCAATCGGAAGTGATTTTTTGAGGAAACGGAGTAGCAAAATAGACTGCTGGTTCGGGTGAAGGGGGAGCGCAGAACGCATATGTAACTGTGTTAAGCTGCTTAGTGTAAAGTTCAAACCGCGATGTGGCCTTGTTTTAGTACTAACAAAGCGTAAAGAGGCTGATTGGAGGTCACAATAACTGACTCAATTCTTCAGCGGCCGCTTCCCATTCCTGGTTCTTTTCCTGCAGGCGCTTTGAGAGGCGCGCCGACTCGATGTTGAGCTCTTTGGCCTTGTTTTTGTCGGAATAGGCGCTTGGGCTGCCGAGTTGCTCGGTGACCTTCGCTTGGTCTTCTTCAAGCTTGAGAATTTCAGCTTCGAGACGTGCGACGCGTTTTTCCACGCCTTTGCGGCCCTTGGCTTCAAGTTTGCGCTTTTCGGCCTCGATCCGGCGGCGTTCTTTCGCGCTCACCACCTTAGCTTGTTTTTTGGGCTTCGCCTCAAAATCGGGGCGGGCATTTTTGATGCCTGCTACCAAGCCAGTCTGTTCCGAAGTCGCCTCCGACTTGCGCAGGTAATAATCGTAATCGCCTGCGTAGTCGTTGGTGGTGCCGGCTTGGATCTGAATGGTGCGCTGGGCGATCGCGCGGATAAAGTGCACGTCGTGGCTGACGAAGACAATCGTGCCGGTGTAACTCTTCAGCGCGCCGATCAGTGCATCGATACTCGGCATGTCGAGGTGGGTGGTCGGCTCGTCGAGCAGCAGCAGATTGGGGGGCGCGAGCAGCAGCTTAACCAGCGCGAGGCGGCTCTTTTCCCCTCCGCTAAGTACTTTGACCGGCTTGAACACGTCTTCGCCGCGAAACAGGAACGCACCGAGGATGCCGCGCACTTTTTGCTCGTTCATGCCCGTTTCGACCCGCTCCATAGCCTCGTCCAGCACGCTGCGCTCGAGGTTGAGCACGTCCACGCGCTGCTGCGAGAAATAGCCGACGCTGACGTTGTGGCCGAGTTCGCGGGTGCCGCCTTGGATCGGGACATTACCGGCGAGGATTTTGAGTAGAGTCGATTTGCCTGCGCCATTGGGGCCGACTAGTACGATGCGCTGCTGCTTCTCAATAGTGAGACTCAGGTCGGTGTAAACCACATGGTCACCGTAGGCTTGTTTGACATGTTCAAAGGTGGCGACGCGTTGCCCGCTACGTTGTGGCTGCGGGAAACTGAATGAAATGGTGTCTTCGGCGCTTTCGGGTGGCGCTATGCGCTCCATCTTTTCCAGCTGCTTCATGCGTGCCTGCGCTTGCGAGGCTTTCGATGCCTTGGCGCGGAAGCGGCGCACAAAATCTTCCAGATGCGCGATCTCTCGCTGCTGATTATTGTAGGCGGCAAGGTGCTGCGCGACACGTTCAGCCTTTTGACTGAGGTAGACGTCGTAGTTGCCGTGGTAGCGTTGCAGTTGCCCGTGGGCGATTTCGATGATGCCACCGCAGATGCCGTTGAGGAATTCACGGTCGTGCGAGATTGTCAGGATGGCGCCCGGGTAGCGTTTCAATTCGCCCTGAAACCAGCCGAGTGTCTCGAGGTCCAAGTGATTGGTCGGCTCATCCAGCATCAGCAGGTCGGGCTCCATCACTAACAGTCGCGCCAAGTGCGCGCGCATAATCCAGCCGCCGCTGAGGGTATGCGCGGGTTTGTCGAAGTCTTCCGGTCGAAAGGCGAGACCAGCCAGGATGCGCTTCGCCTTGGCTTCCAGTGTGTAACCGTCGAGGTCGACAAACTGCTCCTGTGCGTCGATCCGTTCCTGCGAATCGGGGTCGGGGAAGGCGCGCAGTGTATTGTAAATGGTGACAAATTCCGGAGAAATCGAAGTGGCCAGTTCGGCGACGGTTTCTTCGCCGGCGGGCGCACTCTCCTGTGGCAGGAAGCCGATGATCGTGCCGCGGTCCAGTTCCACTTTGCCCTGGTCCGGCTCGGTGCTGCCTAGGATGATGGAAAAGAGGGTGGTCTTACCGGCTCCGTTGGGGCCGACCAGGCCGATGCGCTCGCCTTGCAGGATACGGAACGAGATATCGGTGAAGAGTGTCTTGGGGCCGAAGCCTTTGCTGAGTTTAGAGAAGGTAAGCATGGGAAGTGGCAGAGGTTCGCCGATGCCGCGCAAGAGGCAAAGCAAAAGGAACTTTTAAATCAGCCTTCGTATCGACACAGACTTGCATATGTGAAGCATTCTGTTTTTTTTTAAAAGTACTTGGACAAATGAGCACTAAAAACACCCAAACTCCTCTACTCTTACTGTGGTATAAACCCGCCAGTTCCATGCGCGTGCTACTTGATGCCGGGCAGGGACACACTGCGGCAGTGATGATCGCAGCCTTTTTCGGTGCGGTGCAGGGTGGGCAGTCCACGCATGGGCAGGCGGAATCGGGACCCTTGCCATTTGTTCTCGGGGGACTGGCTGGGGTGATCGGTTTGTATCTGTTCGGCTGGTTGACGCGTAATTTTGGTCGTTGGTTTGGTGCCGAAGCCACGCAGCAAGACACACGCACCGCGCTCGGGCTCAGTTTGTTGCCATGGACGCTGCTCTCGATGGTGCTCTCCTTTATGATCGGTGCGCAGATGGAGCCCGAAGTGATCGTCAGCTACGCACCGCTGTTCTTCGTCGTGTTCGTTTATGGTTACGTAATCCTACTGCTGTCGCTTTCAGCGGCGTTGCGGTTGAGCGCGCTGAAGACCTTTCTATGTTTGGTGGTGACCATGCTTGTCAGCCTGTTCCCGTTGACGCTGTTCGCTCAGTTCTTGGCCAATCTGTTTGGCTCAATCGCCTAATTATTTAGCCATGTTACAATATCTTAAAATAAAGAACCTCGCCCTTCTCGATGAAGTGACGCTTGAGTTAGATACGGGCTTTACCGCGGTAACCGGCGAGACAGGGGCAGGTAAGAGTGTGCTGCTCGGTGCCTTAGGGCTGCTCTCTGGTGCGCGTACGGACAAGACCATGATTCGCCAGGGCACCGATCAACTCGACGTGGAGGCGGCATTATATTTTGAAGATTCCGCAGAGATGGATGCACTGCTGACGGCAACGGGCTTGCCGAGCTGTGAAGAGGGCGTGCTATTGCTGCAGCGCAGTATTCATCGCAAGAAAATGCCGCGCGTGCAGATTAATGGCAGTATGGCGACGCTCACCCAATTGCAGCGACTGGGGGAGGCCTGGGTCGATTTTCATGGCCCGGGTGAGCCGCAAAAACTTTTTCAAGAACGCCGCCAGTTGGAGATGCTCGACCTGTATGCCGGCAATGCCGACTCGCTCGCCACATATCAAGCGGGCTATCGCATATGGCGTGCGGCGCTTAAAGAAATCGACGCGCTCGAATCCGGCGATCGCTTGGATCAGGATGAGATTGATTTCGTGCGCAAGCAGATCAACAAGATCGACAGTGTTGCGGTGTCTGAGGATTCGATCGAGGAGTTGGAACGCATTTACACGCGTATGTCCAGTGGTCAGGAGTTGGTCGCACTGGCCGCCGAATGCGTCGAAGGTTTATCTGGCGATCAAGGACTCAGCGAAACGCTCAGTATGCTGGTTGGGCGCTACGAGTCGCTGGTGGCACTCGATACGGATTCGGAGCCGCTGCTCGAGCGCGCCCGTAGCTTGCTGATCGAGCTAGAGGATCTTGGCGATGAAACCGGGCGCCTTTCGAGTGATTTTGAATTTGATGCGGAATCGGCCGAAGCCACTGCGGAGCGCATGAATCTGTGGCAGGAAGTGCGCCGCAAATATGGCGGCAGTGTTGAGGCGGTGCTGGTCAAGCGCGAGGAGCTGGCGCAAAAGCTAGCCGTGCAGGGCGACATCGAAGGCGTGCTCAAGCGACGGCGGGCAGCAGCGGCGAAGCAGGCGCAACGACTGCACAAGCAAGCCGCGACGCTGCGTAAGGCACGCGAGCAAGTGGCCAAGGTATTGGCTGAAAAAGCAGCTGCGCTGTTGAAAGCTTTAGGCTTCAAGAAAGCCCGTCTCGAAATCGAGATGGTTGACGAAGCTGAATTGCAGGAGTGTGGCAATTGTCGCTGTGCGTTCCTGTTTGCGCCCAATGCCGGGCAGGAGCTGTTGCCGCTGAATAAGATTGCATCCAGTGGTGAGACCGCGCGCGTCATGCTGGCGCTCAAGACGGTGCTCGCCGAGGCCGACGCCACGCCGCTGCTGGTGTTTGATGAGGTCGACGCCAACGTCGGCGGCGAGGTCGGTCGGTCAGTCGGGGCTGAGCTGTCGAGGCTCTCGGGGCGTCACCAGGTGCTGTGCGTGACACACCTACCACAGGTTGCCTCGTTGGCGCAAAATCATTTTGTAGTCACCAAAGCGCAGGACGACGACTCGACCACGGTCAGCATTGGGCCGATTCACGAGAGCCGTGATATACGGTTGGGCGAACTGGCCCGTATGTTGGGCGATCGACATTCCGAATCGGCGCGTGCCCACGCGGAAGAACTGCTGGCATAGGAAGGGTCGATGTGATTCGGCTGCATCGCAGCCACGCTGCAGGCGGGTTTTCTAGTCAATGAGTGCACCTGTGGTGACTGCGCGTCGCTCAGCGTTGCTTGCATCTATAACTTCCAGTTAAGCCGATTTTTGAACAAAGCGCTCGGTGTGCGGATACAAAAAAAGCGGCCGCCTTTCGGCGACCGCTTGGTTTAAACGTTTTCTAGCGTTCGATTACTCGGCTGCTGTTGTTTCCTCTTCTTCGCTCGCTGGAGCTTCGTCAGCAGCTGGAGCTTCCTCTTCGGCAGCTTCCTTCGCTTCTTCGAGTGCTGCGCGGCGGGAGAGGCGAACCTTGCCCTTGTCAACGCCGAGGCATTTGACGACCATTTCGTCGCCGAGCTTGCAGATGTCATCGGTCTTGTTGACGCGGAAGTCAGCCAGCTCGGAGATGTGCACGAGGCCTTCTTTGCCAGGTAGGCACTCGACGAAAGCACCGAAGTCCTTCACGCCGCGAACGATACCGCGGTAAGTCTTGCCGATCTCGATCTCTGCGGTGCAGGCATCGACTTCTTGGATCGCGCGATCCATGGCTTCCTTGTTATTGGCGAATACCAGTACCTTGCCTTCGTCGTCGATGTCGACTTGTGCGCCGGACACTTCTGTGATGCGGCGGATGTTCTTGCCACCAGGACCGATGAGGGCACCGATCTTGGATGGGTCGATCTTGATCGTGTGGATGCGTGGTGCATGCTCACGGAGATCTTGGCGAGACTCAGGAAGGTGCTCGGACATGACCGCGAGGATCTTCATACGTGCATCGCGGTTCTGCTTGATAGCTTCGAGTGCGATGTCGAATGGAAGGCCTGTGATCTTTAGGTCGAGCTGGAAACCAGTGATACCTTCAGGTGTGCCGGCAATCTTGAAGTCCATGTCGCCGAAGTGATCTTCTGCGCCGAGGATATCTGTAAGCAGCACGCTCTTGGTGATCTTACCGTTCTCGTCCTTTTCAGTAACCAGACCGGTGGAGATGCCAGCGCAAGGTGCTGTAATGGGTACACCTGCATCCATGAGAGAGAGGCAACCACCACAGATCGACGCCATTGAAGTCGAGCCGTTGGAGCTCATGACTTCAGAGACAACGCGGATCGCGTATGGGAACTCGTCTTCTGGTGGAAGAATCGGCAGGAGGGAGCGCTCTGCGAGTGCACCGTGACCGATTTCGCGGCGTCCTGTGAATCCGAAACGACCTGCTTCACCGACCGAGAAAGGAGGGAAGTTGTAGTGCAGGATGAAGGACTTGCTCTTGGCACCGCCGGTGAGGCCGTCGATGTCTTGCGTGTCGCGGCTAGTGCCGAGCGTTGTAATCACCAAGGCTTGTGTTTCGCCACGGTTGAAGATGGCAGAACCGTGAACGCGTGGTAGCACGCCTGTTTCGCAAGAAATGGTGCGCAGGTCTGCATTGCCACGTCCGTCAACACGCTTACCGGTGTCGAGGATGTTCTGGCGGTAGAGCTTTTCTTGGATTTCGTCGAATGCACGAGCGACGTCGTCACCCTTTACATTTTCAGCACCGAGCTTTGCTTCGAGCGCCGCCTTTGTTTCCTTGGCGATGACTTCGATTGCGAGCTTGCGCTCTGTGTAGCTGTCGAAGTTGAGCGCGTCTTTAACGCCTGCTGCTGCATGTTCTTCGCAGAACTCAAGCACTGCAGCGGGTGTTACCATCAATGCGAAATCCTTCTTCGCCTTGCCAGCAAGCTTAGCGAGTTCCTTCTGCGCAGCGATGAGCGGCTGGATTGCTTCTTGGCCGTATTGGAGGGCTTCGTAGAAACGCTCGTCAGAGATGAACTCAGCAGAACCTTCGATCATCAACATCTTGTCTTCAGAACCGACATAGATGAGGTCGAGGTCGGAATCGAGCATGTCGTCGTGAGTCGGGTTGGTGACGAATTCGCCATCAATTTGACCAACACGCACACAGCCAACGGGGCCGTTCCAGGGGATGTCGGAGATCAGGGTCGCAGCAGAAGCGGCGTTGACCATAAGGATGTCCGGCTCGTTCAGTGTGTCTGTCGCGAGCAGGAGACCGATCACCTGAACTTCGTTCATGAAGCCCTTCGGGAAGAGTGGGCGCAGTGGACGGTCGCAAAGACGGGATGTGAGGATTTCCTTCTCGGAAGGCTTGCCTTCACGTTTGAAGTAGCCACCGGGGAACTTACCGCCAGCGGAGAACTTTTCGCGGTAATCAACTGTGAGCGGGAAGAAATCCTGCCCAGGGCGGAGTGAGGAGGCTGCCGTTACCGACACGAAGAGCTCGGTCTCGCCTTGGCGGATGGTGACGGCGCCGCTTGCAAGGCCTGCAAGTGTGCCAGTAGAGATCTCGATGCCGAGACCTTCAACGGATACGTTGTGTTTCTGTTTCATTCTTTTATCTATGTGTTGCTTTGTGCATTCAAGCGGCATGTCGGGAGTCAGACCCTAATTGCCGCCGACCATGATCGGCATGGCCTTCGTGTGTGATGCAGACAGTGCTGTCTGCGGTGGGAATTACAGGCAACAATGCCTGTGTCACCAATTACAGGCAGAAATGCCTGATGCCACGCTGAGTGAGTATCCCTAAAATAAAAATGCCGGACTCTCACGAGTAGAGTCCGGCATTGAAAAAGTGTACGATTAGCGGCGAAGTTTGAGACGCTCGAGGATCGAAGTGTAACGAGCGAAGTCTTGGCGCTTCAAGTAGTCGAGAAGCTTACGACGGCGAGCAGTCATTGCGATCAGGCCGCGGCGTGAGTGGAAGTCCTTGCGGTTGTCGCGAAGGTGCTCCGTGAGGTGCTTCACACGAGCGGTGAGGAGTGCGATTTGCACTTCGCAAGAACCGGTGTCGCCTTCTTTGAGACCGAATTCCTTGATGATCGCTTGTTTGTCGACGATTGTTTCTGTGATATCTGCCATTGTATTGATGTTTCTTTGCACGACTGTTGGATTTCGAGTGTTCGAAATCGCTAAGACCGCAACCGAGCCGCCTTAGCCGTTAAACCCGCATATTTGATGGGCGGGAAGTCGAGGAACTGACCTTTCGCAAGGTGAGCTCTAACGCTGAAGGGCAGAAATGTGGCTTTCTAGAGGTGCGGCGCAAGCCAAAAGTGAGGTGCGGGGACTGTTTCGATTTGCTTCGAGTCTGTTGTCGGGTTGATTGCTGATCTGAGCCCAAGAAATGGTCTGATGGGGTGGGGGGCGCGTGCCTCGCCAGAGGAGGTGGCGTGCTTGACTCTAGCGTTTGATCCGTTGCCACTTTGCGAATTGAAATTCAGGCATGTCGGGGCTGCCGATTTGGGTGGCAAGCTGGAGGAGCTCGGCTGCTTCTTTGCTGCGACTGTGAAGGCGCTCGTGCTGGGCGAGCCAATAGGCGGCTTCGCAGATTTGCTGCTGCGCAAGCTTGGGGTTTTCGGCGCGACCAGCGTCGTCGAGCACCGTCTTGCGGACGCGCTCGCCCTTGATGTAGGCGAGGAAGTTTTTCAGTGGCGGGGAGGCCTTGGTTTGTTCGACGCGTTGGCTGAGTTTGAGGATCGCAAGCCCGATGTCCTTTGCTGCGCCTAGCGCGTATTCGAGGTAGAGTGCGCTTTCGTTTGGCGTCTCTGGCACGAGTGTCAGATACTGTTCGAGCGCGGCACGGGCGGTTTTGGGTGCGGCGCAGTTGTAGGCGAGCAGTGCGTGTAGGAGTTGAATGCCTGGATTTGTGGGGAGTAATTGTGCACTAAGGCCGATTTTTTGCTCTGCGGCGAGGAGCTCGCCTTGTTGGAAGCGTATCAAGCCGAGGGTGTAGGTGAGTGCAGGATTGCCGGGGTCGAGCATGAGTGCGCTCTCGGTGTCGGCTGCTGCGCCTTCCAAATCGCCGAGTTTGCGCAGCAGAGCGCCGCGCAGGGCGAGTGTGTCGGCTTGCTTTGGTTGAATCGATAGTGACTGAGTCAAGGCACTCAGCGCCAGTGCGGTCGCGTCGTCGGCGAGGTGGGCGCGCCCGAGGAGATTCCATGCTTCGGCGGATGGGCTTACGCGGTTGAGCGTGATCGCTTCGAGTAGCGTGATGGCTTTCTTGGGTTGGTGGACGCGCAACAGTGTACGAGCGGCTAGAGTGGCTTCGTTGGCGGTTTCGGGGCGAAACTCGGCGTCGAGTGCTTTGAGGATCTCAACTGCCGCTTGGTCGTGGCGTCCCAATTGATCGAGGCACAGCCCGCGGTAGAAATCAAGCGAGGCGCGCAGTCGACTGGGGCCATCCGGCAGCAGGTCCAATGCGGCTTCGAATTTGGACCGCGCGGTGCCGGCGCGGCCTTTGGCGAGTGCCACGCGGCCTTGTAGGTAGAGGGCGATATCTTGTAGCTGCGGCTGCGCGGCGAGGGGATCGATGATGCCTTGCAACGACTCCCAACGCTCGGCGCTGGCGTAGAGGGACGCCAGTGTCACGAGGGCTTCGAGGTTGTCGGGTTGTTGGCCGGTAATCACTTGCAGGTCTTCGATCGCGGCGCTGAGCTGGCCGATTTGTGTCAATGTGCGGGCGCGCAGCATGCGCAGGGCGGTGCGCTGGCGCAGGCTTTCTTGTCCGGTTGCACCATCGTAAAGAGCTAGTGCTTCACTGAGGGCGGTGACTGCCTCCGCGGGGGTGCCGTTGCTGTGTGCATGGCGGGCTTTTTCGAGGTAGGCTTCGGTCGCCAGTTGTCGGCTGCTCGCGGCACTTTCCGGGGCGGCCAAGTAGACTTGGTTAAAGGCTTTGGCAGCGGCATCCCAGTCGCCTTCGGCCATGCGTAGTAGGCCGAGGAGTTGCTGGGCGGCGCGGGCATCGTCGGAGCCCGCGTTCGCTTGGGCGATGACTTGTTCAATCAGAGCGATGGCGTCTTCGTGGCGGTTGAGGTTGCCGAGCACGAGCGCTTTGAGTAGCTGATGTTGCAGTTCCTCGGGGGCGATGTGGATCGCATGTTCGGCGGTCACCAGTGCCGCGGCGGCATCGCCTTGGTCGATTTTGACGCGCGCCTTGAGTGTGAGCGCCGGGAGGTAGTCGGGATCCATTCGGAGCATTTCATCGACGCCTTTGGCTGCGCCTTTGAGGTTGCCGATCAGGTAGTTGCCTTCTGCGATGCCGTGGTAAAGCTCAATACGCGAAGGGCTGTTCTTGGCGCACAAGGGGGCCACTGCCAGCAGGCATATGGAGGTGAGGAGTCGAAGACGGCGCAACATACAGCACAGCAATGCAGCAGTTTGATGGCTCGTTCAAGGGGGAAAGCGGCGCCGCTTGACGGAGGGAAGGCACGAGTTTGTCGTGGGTGCAGTGTCGATGGGTTGGCATCTAGATTTCAATCATGCCACGGCAGAGGAACCCGGTCTCCTCAGGGATGAATCGCCGCTTCAACTTCGGGTCATTGGGACGGCGCTCCCCAGTCCGTTTTCCCAGCAGGGGAGCGCCATCAAAGGGCGCCTTGTTTGTGGATTCAGCAAGGCAGCCGAAAAATAGTTCATTTTAGTGTTGAAGGACAGGGCGGACTTGATGTCTTTTGTCATTGGCCGGGTCCTATGCAATGTTGGACGGGTTGACCTCGTCAGGTCCGGAAGGAAGCAGCGAACACCCAATCCTCATGTGCCGTAGGGTGCCTGGCCACTTTTGTGTCCGGATATCCGGAATGAGCTTGGCTCGTCCGCCAATGGAGCTGATGACGCGGTTTTTCCTTGAAGGGAAAAGTTCTTAAAAAAGCCCCTTGCAACTTCCCGCAAATCAGAGCTTTTGTTTAATCCTCGATGGAAAAAGGCTATCAAGTAATCGCGCGCCGCTGGCGTCCCAAGCAGTTTGATGAACTGGTGGGCCAGGATCATATTGTGCGCACCCTGCGCAATGCGATTGATACCAAGCGCATAGCCCACGCGTATCTGTTCGTCGGCCCGCGCGGAACCGGTAAAACCAGTACCGCACGCTTGTTTGCCAAAGCGCTGAACGCTGAAGGCGGCCCCAGTGCCACGCCCGACAATAACTCCGAGATCAGCCAATCGATTATGGGCGGATCCTGCATGGACGTGATTGAGATTGACGGTGCTTCGAATAACAGTGTCGACCAAGTGCGTGACCTGCGGGAGGACTGCCAATATGCGCCGACGCAGTGCACCTACAAAATTTATATCATCGACGAAGTGCACATGCTTTCGACCGCGGCGTTCAATGCCCTGTTGAAGACCCTCGAAGAACCGCCTGAGCACGTTAAGTTTTTCTTCGCCACCACCGAGGCGCACAAGGTGCTGCCGACCATCGTCTCGCGCTGTCAGCGCTTTGAGTTTCGTCCGATTTCGGACAAGGTGATTGCCGAAAAATTGACTGAAATTTCCAAGGCCGAAGGCATCGAAGTCGAAGCGGGAGCGATCGCCTCAATCGCACGTCTCGCCAATGGCGGCATGCGCGATGCGCAATCGATCTTGGACCAAATGATTTCGTTCTGTGGTAGTCAAATCGCCGACAGCGATGTGTTGGACGTGTATGGGCTCGTTTCCGGCGAGCGTATCGCGGAGCTGGCCAAGGCAATTGGCTCGCTCGACTATCCGGCCATTATCGCGGCGGTTGACGCGTATGCCGAAGAAGGTCGCGACTTGTTTCGTATCTTGCTGGATCTGGAAGCGTACACACGGGAAGCATTGCTCGATGCGATTCAAAACCGTGGCACCAGCGACCGGCTAGGAGTCCCACTGACGACTGAATCGATCATGCGCCTGCTTGATGCCCTGCACCGCGGCGAAAGCTCCGTGCAACGCGGACTGTCGGAAAAAGCGAATTTCGAGGTCGTGTTACTGAAAGCGGCCGAGGAGTCGCGTTCGCGCGCGATTGACAGCTTGATCAAGCAACTGGCGCAAGCCGGTGCGACCGATCCGGAAAAAAAAAAGACTTAATTCAGCCAGCACCTGAGTCGCCTGCGAGTTCGGCTGACAAAGATAGTACAGTTGCCGCATCGGTCGACGACCTGAAGGTAGCTTTAAGTGGGGCCGACGATGGCGCACGCGCGGCCAGCGATGCCGCGGCCGATTTGATTGCCGAAGAAACGCAAGGCGGATTCGATGCAAGTAAGGACCCGCACCAACCAGCGCCAGCAGCTGGACCAGCGTCTGGCTCACCTTTAATCACCAGAGAAGAAGCCGCGCAGCGGCTTGGGCCCAACGTGTTGGCCGCACTGGAAGCGAAATTCAACGGCAGTCTGACAGATATTCGTTACCCCGACGAAAACGACATGCTGCTTTAAGAGCTGGCGCAGTCTTCGCAGTAGTGCGGTGTGATTTCCTGTAGCACGGCGGCGAAGCCGTTGTGATTGGAATGTTTACGCCCTGACTTGCCCTTGCCTTGGAATAAAATCAGCGTAAGGGCTGTCTTATTTTTACGATGAATATTAACTCTAGATTCTCCCGATCGATCACTGCGTTTCTGTTGCTCCTTGCCGGCGGCGTTTTGATCTCTTTTGCCATGACCGATCAACCTTCCGCTCCTAAACCTTCAGATGTCAATGTCAGCGAATGTGCCACTGCCTGTGGATTGCCCTCACACGTCGATTTGAGTGGCGACCGCTACTCGGTGTTGCGGACCGACGCCGAATGGAAAGAACGCCTGACCGATCTGCAATATCATGTGGCTCGCCAACAAGGCACCGAGCGGGCGTTTGCCAACCCGTATCACGACAATAAAACAACGGGGCTTTACCGCTGCGTGGGATGTGACACGCCATTGTTTAGCAGCACCGATAAATTTGATTCAGGCACCGGTTGGCCGAGTTTTACCAACCCGATTGATGCGCGCACGCTGGGCGAGACGCATGATAACAGTTATGGTATGACACGTGTTGAAGTGCACTGCGCGGTCTGCGGTTCGCACCAAGGGCACGTCTTCCCAGATGGGCCCGAGCCCAGTGGCCTGCGTTATTGCATTAACTCCGCCTCGCTGAGTTTTGAAGCAACGACGTCCGCCCAGGCGGTGAAAGACTTGGTCGAGGACTGGTATCGCGCCGCAGAGTAGGGCGACCACGCGCGTCTGCTTTGATCTCTGGAGGCGCTGCGCGCGCAGCATCCGATCCATGAGATGGCGAAGCGCTACCAGGTTCATGCCAGTCAAGTGGCAGGATGGAAGAAGGCGTTACAAGGCAACGCCAGTAGCGAGTTTGAGGTCACGAGAGCCAAGTACTGATGAGACGTTGAAGCAGACGCTCAAAGACGAC
>DOCS01000026.1 GCA_003503355.1 Opitutia bacterium | reverse complement strand
CGGCACAAGAGTGTACCGCCTCCTGTTCGCGGCTAGAGCATCGCGCGTAAAAAAGCCCCGTTCGCAGAGGCGAACGGGGCTTTTTGAAAATTTGTGCGCTAGCGCTTACTCAAACGTGTGTGCGCCGAGCTTACGCGGGACTTTGACCATCTTCAATTTCGCAAGAGAAGGCACGCCGTCTTCGAAGGGCACCTGCACTTCACCCTGAATCAGAGGCAGCGCATATTTGTAGAAGTTGAAGTTCATGCTGACGCCATCTTCGTTGATCCAGCTCTCAGGCAATTTCTTCACGCCGTTGGCGATTTCAGACAGTGGAGCCAGGCCGGTCTCACAAGTGTAAGTTTCACCATCACCGCGCAGCAATGTCACCATCTTGTCGGTTTCACCTGCAATCGCTGCTTCAACCGCGGCTTGACCAGCGAGGTAGGCCTCGTCGTTGTCAGTTTGGGAAGAACAGTGAGCGGCGGCACGCTGTGACATGCCGAGGGAGACGGAACGCGCCTTGATTTGCAGCGTCTCTTCAACCAGGCCGCGCAGGTATTCGCCAGCACCACCGAGTTGCGAGTGACCGAAGGCATCGGCATCTGCGCTTGCAGTCGAGATGTAGTTGCCGTCGGCATCGACAAGTCCCTCGCCAACCACGACCACACAGTATTTTTCCTTCTGCAGCACATGTTGCACATCAGAGATGAACTTCTCAGCGGAGAAGGCCACCTCAGGCAGGTAAATCAGGTGTGGCGCGGCATTTGGCTCGTCGCGAGGCTTTGCCAGGGCAGCACCTGCGGCAATCCAGCCAGCACTACGGCCCATCACTTCGATGATCTGCACAAGGTCGTACTGGCCCATCGCCGCGTTGTCACAAGCGATTTCCTTGACGGTGGTCGCGATGTATTTGATCACACTGCCGTAGCCCGGCGTGTGGTCTGTGGTCACGAGATCGTTGTCGATCGTTTTTGGAATACCAATCACGCGGAGGTCATAACCACGCTCTTGTGCGAGCTTGGAGATCTTATCAGCGGTATCCTGGGAATCGTTACCGCCCGCATAAAAGAAATAGCGGATATCGTGGGCCTCGAAAACCTGAAGCACGCGGTCGTAATCCTGCTGGCCCTTGAGCTTGAAGCGGCATGTGCCGAGCGCAGCGCCGGGAGTGTGACGAAGGGCGCGGACGGTTTGCTGAGATTCCGCAGCCAAGTCAACCAGCTGCTCGTTCAGGATACCAAGAATGCCATTCTGCCCACCATAGATCTCTCCGATGCACTCGTGGTTGAGCGCTTCGGCAACGACACCAGCGAGACTGGAGTTAATAACGGATGTAGGGCCGCCCGACTGGGCGACGAGGCAATTTCCTTCGAGTTCTTCTGACATAGGTAATATTCTCTATTATTTGGTAAGTTGTGTTGTGTGTAATTTTGCCCGAACTGAACGCAATCTTTAAAGAATCGCCCCGGGGGTATAGCTTGCTGCGTTCGGAAATTTTTGCGACTCTGCGCGAACAGTTGCACAGAATTTATCGACCTGTGCGACAGCCAAACCAGTCATCGCCTGCGCACGGCCCATCATTTCAGACAATTCATCGACAGAGAGGCCGAGACGGGAATCCGCTCCCAGACGCTCGACCAAATCATTGTTGGTGATCAATCCGGCACGCAGATCACGCACGGTCTGCACCGCGTGCTCTTTGATCGCCTCGTGCGCCTCTTCGCGCCCAGCACCAGCCTTGACGGCCTCCATCAGCACTGTGGTAGTTGCCAGGAATGGACCATAGCGCTGGTTTTCCTGAGCGATAACTGCCGGGTAGACTTCCATCTGATTGAGGATGGTAATGAACGTATCGATCAAACCGTCGATCGCAAAGAAACTGTCTGGCAAGAAGACGCGGCGCACCACGGAGCAAGAGACATCACCCTCGTTCCACTGATCACCGGTGAGCTCGCCGGCCATCGTCAGGTGGCCCTTGAGGATCGCGGTAAAACCATTCAAACGCTCACAGCTGCGGCTATTCATCTTGTGAGGCATCGCGGAGGAACCCACTTGGCCCTTGGCAAAGCCTTCACTGGCGAGTTCGTGACCAGCCATGATGCGCAGTGTCTTGGCAAAGCTGGACGGACCGGATGCGAGGCGAACGAACACCGAAACCACTTCGAAGTCCAATCCACGCGGGTATACTTGACCGACGGTATCGAGCGCGGCACTCACGCCAAGGTGCTCTAGAATACTATCTTCCAACGACGCCACTTTGGCCGCGTCGCCGCTGAACAGTGTGAGCAAATCCATCTGTGTGCCGACCGGCCCCTTGAGGCCACGCACGGGATAGTTGTCGATAATTCGATCGAGCTCGCGCACTGCAAGCAGCAGGTCCTCGCCAAACATCGCGAGACGCTTACCGAAAGTGGTCGGCTGTGCGGGCACGTTGTGTGTGCGCGCAGTGATCACGAGGGACTTCCA
Source organism: Opitutia bacterium (assembly GCA_003503355.1). Classification (GTDB taxonomy): domain Bacteria; phylum Verrucomicrobiota; class Verrucomicrobiia; order Opitutales; family Coraliomargaritaceae; genus Lentimonas. The sequence goes on along the minus strand of DOCS01000026.1, from coordinate 691 downwards.
CTCTTCGGCACGACTGACCAGCGCGAGCAATGCCGCGACCGCCTTGTTGCGCACGATTTCGAGGGCTTGAATGATCTGCAGCTGCTCGACATTTTCAGTCAAGTCACGGCTAGTCAGCCCCTTATGAATGTGCTCATAACCTGCCAAATCGCAAAACTCTTCGATACGGGCCTTCACATCGTGACGGGTGATCGCTTCGCGCTCGTTGATGGAATCGAGGTTGATCTCGCCCTTCACCCGCTCGTAGGCGTCGATCGCTTCTTGAGGAATATCCAGACCAAGCTCCTTCTGCGCACGCAGCACCGCAATCCAGTAGTCACGCTCCAGTTTGATACGTCCCGCCGCGCTCCAGACGTCGCACATTGCCTTGGAGGCGTAGCGCCCCGCTAATACATTTGGTATGTTTTCCATAACTTCTTAAATTTGAGAAAGCCGTGAAAAGTACAGCTCTCGTCACCCCATGCGACCAAAAAACAGGAAATTTGGCCAATCCCGCGAAAAGCCCCGACCAATCCAGCAGCACCGTCAGCTGAGCCACAGGAAATTGCAGCGTCTCCAGCTAGCAGCCAGTCGAGGCGTTGAAATTCATCCACCGCGGCCCTTGAAGCTGCCAAGGGCCACATTTCTTGCCCCACCGCGCGATGGCTGCGACCAGTTTGCCGCTTCCATTCAAACTGCAACGCAGTAGCAA
>DOCS01000095.1:523-3469 GCA_003503355.1 Opitutia bacterium | reverse complement strand
GCAACCACTGGTCAGGCCGCACATTATGACCTTTTGCGGCAAACTCAGCCTCCGCTCGTTTCGCCAAAGCCAAATCGATGTTGTCGCCACCGAGCAAAATATGATCGCTGACGGCCAAGCGCTCAATCAGCGGATCATCGCCATCGGTGCGGGTCTGCACCGAAAACAGACTAAAGTCAGTGGTGCCGCCACCGACATCGCAGACCAGCCAAGTTAGCTGCTTGGCCGCCTTGTTTTGCTGCAAGGCGCGCAACGCTTGCTGATGCCCTGGTTCGCTGACCCACGCCAGAAAGGCCGCCTGAGGCTCTTCCAACAGCCGAGTCGATTTAGGAAACCCCGCGTCTTGGGCTGCTTTTAAAGTGAGGCGCTGGGCCACTTGGTCGAAGCTCGCCGGAACGGTGACCGTGATTTGCTGTTGATCAAAGGCATGCTCTGGAGATTCAGCGGCGAACTGCTGATCCCACGCCTCTTTTAGATACGACAAATAAGCCGCACTGGCAGAAACCGGCGACATCTGCTGCAACGGCGGGACATCTAAAGATTGCCAAGGAAGGATCGGACCTTCTCGGTCGACTCCCGGGTGACAGAGCCACGACTTGGCCGAATGAATGCAGCGCGAGGGCTCGCTCTTAAACTGCTCGCGCGCCGCCAATCCGGCTACATAGGGAAGCCCCGACTCACTTGGATTGTCTTTGAAATACAGAAACGACGGGAGCACCGACGATTCGACGACCCGCTCAAGGGTCTCGTACTGCCGTATTTGAAAAGTCGAAATGTTCTCTGCAGCTGCCTGCAAGGAGCTCCATTCTAGGGCACAGTTGGAGGTCCCTAGATCAATACCAATTGCGAAGTGCGCCATCGATCAATCGAGCCTGACATTAAAATCGATCTTAAATCGATTGTCAGAACGCGTATGCTGCATCCACAGTTCCATCGTGCCGGTTTCATTCAGACGCGCATGCAGTTTCACCGGAATGGCCGCCCCTGAGACGATTCCTTCCACCTCAGGCATTATCATTTCTAAAGGTTGTGATGTTTCCAGCATTTTATCCGCGTCCGGAATGAGTTGCCCCACCACATCTTGCGGCCGCTCTGCTGAGCTGAATACTTGAAACGTGACCGAGCGCCCAGTGACTAGGCCCAGTTCTTTGTCCAAAACCGTTTCGCTGCCCTCTTCCATCCCTTGCGGCACTAAGCACAGCGCCTGTACCGGCGGCTTGAAGCCGGGAATCGCCGGGATGCTGGAGGCGATGCCGATGTACATACTATGAGCGGCCCCTGCGCGAATTCGCATACCATCGCCGCTGACATGCATGCGGCCGTAGACCGCAGCGCCCCGCGCCACGGCGGCATCGAGGTTGCCCCCTGCCAGTGCCTTCACAGGGCGACCCGCCCAGCGCGACAGCATCGACACAACACGCTCCCGTAAGACTGATGCGTGAAAGACGCCACCGTTAAACAAGATCCCATCCGGGCTGAGGAATGGAGCCGCAAAACGCTCGCCCGTCGGGTCCAAGCGTTTGCATAACTCTGCGTTGGCCATCAACGACGCACGGGCTTGCGTGAGGAAGGCTGCGATGTGCTTGCTCACCACGGGATCGGCTTCATAAGGTAAGCCGAGTTCTTGCAGCCCCGAGCCCACCGCAGTCTCGGGGTGATCCGTGGCTTCGACATCAGCAAAAAAGCCATCCACAGCGACTGCTTGCAGGGTTTCGCGAGCGAGTTCCGTCGAGATCGTCCCAGCCATCAGGCTCGAACCACGCGACGGCACCGCGACCGGCACCGACGTTAATGCATCCTTTGAAAATAGCGCCTCCTTCGCGACGCGAGCTGCTTGGATCAATGAGCGAAATTGCCACTCATCGATCACTTGGCCTGCCGCCTCAATCTGAGAGCGCAGGACGTAAGCTAGGGCAAGGTCGAGGTTATCCCCGCCGAGTAGGATATGGTTGCCCACTGCAATGCGCTCCAGAGCCAAATCGCCGTCACGCTCATCGACCGCAATCAGACTGAAATCTGAAGTACCGCCGCCAATATCACAGACAAACAACAGCTGCCCGGGGGACAGTTGCTCACGCCAGTTGCTGGCTTCATTGTCAATCCATGCATAGACCGCAGCGAGCGGCTCTTCCAAAAAGAGCGTATTCGAGCCAAAGCCGGCTTTTTCAGCTGCTTGCTGGGTGGCGCGCCGCGCGGCCTCATCGAAACTGGCGGGGACCGTGATCACCGCTTGTGTCTCGGCAGCCACCGCATCCGAGGGGCCTTGGCTGTGTTCGTAAGCCGCCTTGATATGAGCTAGGTAAGCACTCGACACCGACAGCGGTGACAATTTCTCCTCCACTGCAGTGCTCTGCCAAGGCAGAATCGCCTCGTCCGGATGCACGTTTGGATTACACAGCCAGGATTTGGCGGAATGGATTAATTGCTCCGCGACATTCGGCCCATGTGATCGAGCATACTCGCCGGCCACCGGCAACGCATCACGATCGCTCCAAGGCAGCGCAAAGTCGCCCGCAGAAAACTCGTTCCGACTGGGCAAGTACAAGGCCGAAGGTAACCCCGAAGGTTGGCCAACCGTGCGCGGCGCGGTGATCTGCGGGATGCCAACCGTCTCCACCGAGCCGTCATCCGCTTGAACAGAAGCGAGCGCACAATTTGTCGTGCCCAGATCAATTCCTAAAATTTGCGTCTTCATTTGCGTCTATTGTGTAGAACGAATTAGCTGCGCACCCCAACCTGAGCGGGTGCAAAAACATAGTCTCCAGCGGATGACAGAGTCCCCTGATATTCAGGAAGCTGGTACTGCGTTGGACGCCACCCCTTGTGCTCCACTGTGCCGGTGTAGGGCGGCTCCCCGGCAATATTGCCCGACAGGCGGTACGCTGTTTTGTCAAAATCAGTGTCTAAGGTAATTGAAGACTGCTCGGCAACCTCAGTGACCGCGGT
>DOCS01000095.1:0-513 GCA_003503355.1 Opitutia bacterium | reverse complement strand
GCAGCGCCGACTTGGGCGTCCGGGTAGGCAGTAATGTCGTCCATTAGGAAATCCAAGAATCGACCTTTTTCCTGTAACAGTGAGGTCAACACCAGCGCATCTGCGGACAGGCGTTCTTCAGCAGTAGCTTGCACCGGCGGCACAGCGACAGGTGCCGGAGGACGCTCATCTGGATCGGCGGGCTGTTCGGGCTTCTTTAAAGCCGAGGTCGCGAGCCCTAAGATACCGGCGATAAGCGAAATCACACCGCCGGCGATAAGCGCTAATGGTTGCTCTGAGATTAAAACCCCGGCTGCGATCACCCACAGTCCTCCGATAAGCGATAACACTGGAATCAGCTTTTGCATGATTGTTTAGTAAACAACCGACTTTCTTTGTGACCAGTCTAATTCGTAAATAATCACCAATTTAATGCGAGCAATTGACTGCTTTCCCTCTGTGGTAGATTTCTTAGAACAAATAGATGAGAAAACGACCAAGCAAGTAAGTGGTCAGCAGAGTCGCGCACGCTTT
>DOCS01000245.1 GCA_003503355.1 Opitutia bacterium | reverse complement strand
TCGGCTTCGATCGCGGTTTTCAAGTGTTGCACATTGGCCAGCGGTAAAAGCTGCGGCGCCGACTCCGCACGCCCCAAGACTCCGACTGATTTCAAGCGACGCAAAATCGAATCACGCACACAGGCATGTTCATGTAGATCCTTCTCACTATCGAGCAGGTCGCGGGCAAACTTGGCATCCTCGCCAGCAGTCGCCCCCCTCGGGGCAGATCCAGCAATAGCTTCGGTCAACAAGCGCCCATTCCAAATACTCAGCAAGCGCTCAGGCGACGCTCCGATAAAGCTACGCCCCTGGCCGCCTCCAAAAGAAAAAGTAAAGCAACCCGTAAAACGCTCACGCAAGCGATTCAGCACATCCAGAGGCTGCAACGGCCGGTCTGCTTTTAACTGAATTCCCCGCGCTAAGACGATCTTCTCATAAACCTCGGCCTTAATGTCGCGCAGCGCATTGGACACCGCCTGAGGATACAATCCCGGAGCCAGCTCCGAGCGGCTCACCACTGAAGGAACCACAACAGAGTCACCACTCCGAGATTCAGGCGTATAATCAAACACCGAAAATTTCTGATACGCGCCCCAAACACGAGCGACCAACTGGTCGATATCCGCCTGCGGATCGATCCGAACATTCGCCACGGCCCCATACTTCCCCTTCGAGCGCGATACCTGCCATCGCGGCAGGAAGATCGTAGCAGGCGGAAAAGCACTGCCCTCCGGCACGGTATCGTTAAACGTGAATGCCGTAAAAAAATGCGGTCCAGTGAACGGTTCATTCAGGTCGCCCACCACAATCGTGTTGTCCATGATCTCATCAGCAAAGGCTTGCGCCTGCTCAAAACGATCGGGTCCCGAAAAAGACGCCGCAGCCACCGCCTCGGCCCCGGCGAGCGCCTGCTCATCGGCCGCACGCTCGACATAAAAATGCAATTCTTTGGGTTGATAAATCGACTCCAGCACCGCCAACGGCGCGATGTGCTTCACCGCCAGCGAAATACTCGCGATTTGAAAATGCCCCTTTTCCCGTGCAGTTTCACGACAGCCTTCCATGAAGACACGCAGGGCAACTTCATCGCGCTCCGGAAGCATACTGGAAGGAATAATTTGCATGGGTAAATAACTAGCGACACGAACAAACCCGCGGCAATCAAAATGGGCGCCAAACACACCCAGAATCGTTGACGTACAGCGAATCACGATAAAAGAAACCCTTCAAACCGCCGCACAGCCCGCAATGCACATTTTCACTTTGCCCTCTCCCCGTTTATACCATCTTTATAACTACAGATGACCGATTTCTACGACACCGAATCAAGCGCATTTGCTCCGATCGATTTCCGCGCGGACTTGAACGACGAGCAATACGCCGCCGTCACCGCGGAACCAGGCCCCGCACTCGTCTTGGCGGGCGCTGGCTCAGGAAAGACACGCACCCTTACCTACCGTGTCGCCTACCTACTCCACAAAGGCATCAAACCCTACGAGATACTGCTGCTGACGTTTACCAACAAGTCAGGCAAAGAGATGCTGGAACGCGTCGAAGAGCTCACCGGCATCGGGCGCCATCAACTCTGGGGCGGCACTTTCCACAGTATCGCGCAGCGTATCCTGCGCGTGCATGGCGAAGCCGTGGGCCTGCTGCGCAACTACACCATCCTCGACGCGAGCGAAGCGGAAAGCCTGCTCAAAAACGCCATCAACCAGGTCGACCCGAAATTTATCAAAGGTAAGAACAATCCGAAGCCCAAGGTCGTCCATAATATGATCAGCTACGCGCGCAACACCTGCCGCACGGTATTCGAAGAAGCTGACGAGCACTACCCGTTCCTCGATGGTATGGCCCGCAAAATCGCTGACATCTACGAGGTCTACAAACAAACCAAACTCGACCACCAAGTGGTGGACTACGACGACCTGCTCGAGTATTTACTCAAACTCCTGCGTGAGCACCCTGAGGTCGCCGCCTACTACCAAGAGCGCTTCAAGCATATCTTAGTCGACGAGTTCCAAGACACCAACCGGCTCCAATCCGAGATTGTCGACATCCTCGGCGTACACCACCAGATCATGGCCGTTGGTGATGATGCCCAGTGCATCTACACATGGCGCGGCGCCGACTTCGATAACATCATGCGCTTCACTGAGCGCCATCCGGGGGCAACGATTCATAAGATCGAAACCAACTACCGCAGCTCCCCACAGATTCTCGAATTTGCCAACGCGGTACTCGGCTCCCAACCGGCAGGCATGGGCTACTCCAAGGAACTGCGCGCGGTGCGACCGGACGGCGAAAGACCGTACTTCACCCCGAGTATGGATGCGCGCGGCCAGGCCAACTTCATTATCCAGCGCATTGAAGGCCTGATCGATGAAGGCCGCGACCTGTCCGACATCGCAATTCTCTACCGTGCGCACTACCAGGCAATGGACCTGCAAATGGAGCTGGGCCGCCGCGGCATCGACTACCAAATAACCAGTGGGGTGCGTTTCTTCGAGCAAGCGCACATCCGCGATTTTACCGCGCAGTTACGCTTCGCCTCCAACCCCGCGGACGTGTCCGCCTTTGCCCGCTTCACCTGCCTATTGCCGAAGGTCGGGCCGAAGACCGCAGAGCGCATTCACGCATTTACCAAAAAGCTGGCCGAAAAGGAGCAGAAGAACTTTTGCGATGTGCTTACCTCCGAAGCGGTGCTAAAAAAAGTACCCAACGACGCAAAGGAAGAGTGGCCCTCATTGGCCGAGACCATCCGCGAAGTCGCGGCCGCACTTAGCAGCGAAACACCCGAAGCGATCGTACAGCTCGCGCTGGATGGCTGGTACAGCTCGTTCATCCGCGAGATCTATCCGGACTGGACCGATCGTGCCGATGACCTGCAAAGCCTGATCAGCTTCGCCAGTCGCTTCGACACCATGCAAGAGCTTCTTGCGCAGCTGGTTCTGCTCGCCTCCGAAAGCAATGAGCGCACCCCCGAAGAGGCGCTCAACTGCCTGCGCCTGACCACCATTCATCAGGCCAAAGGACTCGAATTCCCAGTCGTGTTCGTCATCGGGCTCGCCGATGGACTGTTTCCTTTGAAGCGCACCATCGACGACGGCGACCTCGAAGAAGAACGTCGGCTCTTCTACGTGGCAGTGACCCGCGCAATGGAAGAGCTGTACCTCTCCTATCCGATGCTCAATCAGCAAGGCAACACCGTGATACGCCTCAACCCCAGCCGCTTTGTGCAGGAAGTCGACACCAGTCGCTACGAGACACTACGCGTCGCCCCAACACGCAGCTGGTAGGGACAACCGACATGCCGCAAGGCTTACGCCCACAAGTACAAAAGGACAACCATGCCCGCCAAGCACCTACCGAACTGGATTCGCTTGGCGAAAAGCAGCCACAAAATCGCTCATCAGGTCGCGTAACTCCGCTTTGATCACTTCCACGTGCTTCGAATTGGAACTGCCACGGCGGCGAATTTCGAACACAGTCGCCACCGTATTTTCGCGATTACGATCAATCGTCACGAAATCACGTAACCGTAGGACCAGTTCAAACTCCCCCGAAGCTACACGGCTCGAAGTGTCGATCGAAAGCTCGACCAACGGCACGTTCGCCTCAGGTTGATTCACGACATAAGGACTTAGATCAATCGCACTGCGGCGCAACTGCAGCTCCATGATATCATTCATATCCAATCGTTCACTCGATTGGATATCAGTCGCCATCGAAGTGTCGACGTTCATATACAGCGCAGCGATCCCCTTTAAATGAGCCACATCGGCATGCTCCGCAGCGGCTATAAATTGAGAAGACAGCAGGAACGAGAGGAATAGAAATGTACGGCGCATCATAAGTAGTCGTGGTGATATAAAAAAAGGTAAGGACAGCTCGCAGCATGTAAATACTGACCAGCGTCCACCCTAGTTGCAGGCCGACCTAAAACAACCCAAAAAACGACTCGCAAATCAACCCCGCCCAAACAAGCGACTATTGACAAGCGGCGAGCCCTCACGAATCTGTGCAAATATGCGTCTTCTTTTTCTGGCCCTCTTAAGTCTCCTCTGCGCATCTTGCGCCTCCACGCGCAAGCAAACGGTTGAATCCGTTGACATCCTGGAAATCAAACCCCGCTACATTGAGGCGGAGCGCTTCAAGCGGATCACCGAATACATGACCGGCGCAGAGCACAAAGGCAGGCGCGTTATTATCCGCACCGATGCCGCACAACGGGGCGGCTTTTACTTCACCCTCATCCTCAATCAGGACGTGCGCGACCTCCCGCAAGGCACCCTGATCGAAGGAGAGTTCTTCACGCCAAAATCGAAGGATGCACAGACGCATACGTTCGAACTCCCCTCCAAGCGCCCGAAAACAAAAGAAATTTCCATCGGCCTGACCGGCGAAGACTGGCCCGTAAAGGACGATGTGCCCGCGGCTTGGCGCTTCACCATCAAAGACGCCAACGGCGACACGCTCGAAACCAAGCAGAGCTATCTCTGGAGTCTCTAAACTCGACCAATGACTTACGCGATCCCACAGCGCTCGCCCATCTTCGCATAGACTTCGCGGCCGTGAGCGGCTTGCTCCAGCAAATCGTCATCCAAGCGAATCGCGCCTTTTTTATAGACCGTGGTCACACACGAACCTCCAAATGAGAAGTAGCCCTTGTCCGTGCCCTGCTCGACCTGAGATCCCGCTGTAAAGGTCGAGTGCATGCCGCCAACACAGGTGGCGCCGACTTCCATTACGACCATCTTGCCAAACGCATCTGACTCGACCTCAGTGATCATACGGCGATTCTCCCACAGGATCGAGAGCTTACGACGCAATGCCAACGGACTAACCGAGCGCAAGCTGCCGTCTAAAATACGCGCCGCTCCCGCC
>DOCS01000112.1 GCA_003503355.1 Opitutia bacterium | reverse complement strand
CTCGACTCCGCAAGAGCCTGCGCAGCAGCAGTCATCAAACAGATGAAAGCCGGTATTTTCTGGCCGCCCAATCCGAACGTGCGCGAAACCTACGACGACTTTGCCGCGCTCTTTCCAGACGGCATTGAAAACTCCGTGAACCCCGAAGCGTTTAAGAACTACGCATTCAAATCCAATTTGGATTAGCAGAACCATTTCCCAGTGAACACACTTCAAAACATCGCCATTTCAGCATCCGCGGGCTCAGGCAAAACATATACCCTGACCAATCGCTTCATCTACTTGCTGCATGCCTTCGAGCAGCCGGAGCGCATTATCGCGCTGACCTTTACCCGTACAGCAGCGGGCGAATTTTTCCATAAGATCATCGAAAAACTCTGCAACGCCGCCGAAGCCCCAGAGAAAGCGGCGGCGCTCTCCAAAGAGCTGTCGATCACCGCCGACTGCGCACGCTACCACCACCTATTGCACTTGCTGATACGCAGCATGCATCAACTCAACCTGCAAACACTCGATAGTTTCTTCTTTCGTGTGGTCTCTGCATTCGCGCTCGAACTCGGTCTTTCCGGCAGCCTCAACCTGCTCGACGAAAGCAGCGAGTCGCGCATGCGTAACGAAGTGCGTGACAGCATTGTCCATCGGCCAGGGGCACTCACCCACGAGCTCAACGAGTTCTGGCATGCCTTCAAACAAGCCACCTACGGACAAGAAGCGCGCAGTGTCGAAAAAATCGTCTCCGATTTTATCGAGCAACTCTACGCGCTGTACCTCGACACACCGCAATCCGAACGCTGGGGCCAGGCCGGCACCATCTGGCCGCAAGGCTGCCCGTGGACCAACCAATCAGAGGCGGACTGGGATCAACTGGCGAATACATTGCTGGCTGCCCTGCCCGATGACCTCTCTGCCAGCCAGCGTAAAGATTTTGAGGCGGTCGCGCTGAAAACACGCCAGTACCCTACCGAAGAGAAAACCAACACGCTGTTGAACCGCGCCTTGGAGCAAGCCGACGAAATCTTCGCAGGGCAAACCGTGCTCAAGTGTGGCAGGGGCAAAAACAATCAGGCGCACCTAAATGATGCCGCGTGCCGCGCATTGGCCGACTGCCTGCGTGCCATTGTTTGGCACCACCTCAAACGTGCACTCGAAAACACCCAGGGCGTCCACCGCATCCTGCAAGCCTACCACGAAAACTACGACCGGATCGTACGCCGGCCCGGGCGGCTCGCTTTCGCCGACCTCACCCACCTCCTCGCGCCCGACGCTGAAGGCTCTCCGATGGGGCCAGTAGATCCAATCGCGCGCCAACTAATGGACTTTCGCCTTGATAGCCAATTCGACCATTGGCTGTTCGACGAATTCCAAGATACCAGCCGTCCACAGTGGGAAGTGGTCGCCAATCTGATCGACGAGATCGTGCAAGATGGCTCGGGTGAGCGCTCCTTCTTCTATGTGGGCGATACCAAGCAGTGCCTCTACTTGTGGCGCAACAGCGACGACCGCCTGTTCCACGATCTTCAGGCGCACTACAATCAAGGTGGCGCCAATCGTATTGCCCAGCAGCCACTCGCCACGTCATGGCGTTCGGCCCCCGCCGTCCTCGATGCGGTCAACGAAGTCTTCTCCGACAATGCCTTGATCGCCGAAACCTTCTCGAAGGATACCGCCGAACGTTGGGCCCGCGCCTGGCAAACTCACCAAGCATCGCCAACCACCAAAGACCGCAGCGGCTTTACTTGTTGGCTGGAAGCAAAAAAAGACGATAGCCCGACTCGCAACGAGCTCATCCTTAAAATCCTGCAGGACCTGAACCCGATTGAACGCGGGATGAGCGTCGGCGTACTGGTGCGTAAAAACGCCGATGCCAACGAAGTCGCCGACTATCTTCGGGAAAACAGCCAGTTGCCAATTCATACTGGCTCCGCGATTAAACCTGGGGTCGATAACGCTGCCGGTGCCGCGCTGCTGGCACTCCTCAGCCTAGCGGCGCACCCGGGTGATTCGCATGCGCGTGGCTACCTCCAACTCATCGATGTCTCGACCGACGGCCCGGCCCTTAGCAGCGCGGCCGAAGCGTTGCGCAATCGACTGCTCTCGGACAGCAACGAAAGCGCCGTACAGTGGGCGGCCGAGCAAATTATCGCCCACCTTCCCGCTGATGACACACGCCACCGTGAGCGCCTCAATCGATTGATCGACAAAGCCCGCCTGTTCGATGCCGAGGAACGTCGCGATATCGACGGACTCATTCACTTTCTAAAGAACAGCAGCGGCGGTGAGTGCCACGCCGGCGATGCCGTCATCATCGAGACCATCCATAAATCCAAAGGCCTCGAATACGACGTCGTCATTCTCGTCAATGAGGACAAGATCGCGCGCAGCGAGCAGCGCATCAGCCCACGCCTCGACTCAGCGGGCAAAGCGGATTGGATCCTAGAGCCGATCAAAAAGGAGCTGATGCAAGCGGATCCGGCCCTCAATCAGTTGTTGGATCAAAGCACCAGCCAACGCGGATTCGGCAATCTCTGCACATTATACGTAGCGATGACCCGAGCCAAGCGGGGCTTGTATATGATCAGCGACCTAAAGGGCGCACACAAAGGCACCACCGTCGATTTTCTCAAACAACGCCTTGGCACCGAAGCTGAATCCACCGCGCTCTTCCCGCAAGCGGACTACCCGGTGCTGTGGCGTACCGGCGACCCCAACTGGTATGAATCGTTTGAGGCTCCATCTGCCCAGCCAACCCACAACCAGCAGCCAGCTGCCCCCCACTTCCCTCCCGCACACCCACGCTTACAGCTGGCGCGCCCTTCGTCCGGAAAATCGATCTCGCTCGCGGCCGGCAAACTATTCGATTTGAGCGAACAAGCCAGTGACTTCGGCACCAAAGTGCACGATGCCTTTGAACAGATCGAGTGGCTCGACAACACCACACCCGACTCTGATTCCGCCGTTAAACAGACACTGGAGCAGTGCTTTGAAAACAATGCGATACGTGCTCTGTTCACTCCCCCACAAACGACATCGCTAGTCTGGCGCGAACGGGCATTCAGCTATGTCGAAGGCGACCAGTTCATCAACGGCATCTTCGACCGTGTCGTCATCCACAAAGATGGCACAGGTAGAATCACCGCTGCGGAAATCATCGATTTCAAAACCGACCGTATCCACCCGGGCAATACACTCGAACAAGCCGCTGCTCACCATCGCCCGCAACTTGAAGCCTACCGCACAGCACTGTCGAAAATCATCGGACTCGATGAGGCCGTCATCGATTTGAAGCTACTCTTCACGCATGTACCGCAACTGGTGCAGCTATCAGCCTAGAACCGTCAACTGGCAAAGCTTCCTGCCTCCACGGCGGTAGCCCGTCGACAGCCGCGCTCGTCGAAGCGAAGCGGTATGCGGCAACAAAAAACCGCCAAGCAGGAATCCCTGCGTTGGCGGTTTTGACTCGAGGCACTGGCCCCGGCACTAAATAAGGCGACTACAAGCTGCTTGGCAGAGGCAAATCGACCTCGACATCCTCGTCGTAATCGACGCCAGCAAGGCCAAAACCAAAGAGTGTCAGGAAATTGTGCTGATAGCCGGTGTAATCGCCCAGTGTATTGAGCGTCTCGGAAGTAATTTCCGGCCAGATATCAATCACTGCGGCCTGAATATCCGGCGCCATTTCCCAATCATCCACACGGATGCGACCAAGCTCATCCAGTTTCAAATCTGGTCCGTAGAGACGATCCTCGAGAAGACGTACCATCTGCTCAATACAGTCTTCATGTGTGCCCTTCTCCTTCATGAGCTTCATGAGGATCGAGATATATAGCGGGACCACAGGAATCGCGGAACTGGCTTGAGTGACCACTGCCTTATTGATTGCAACATACGCTTCGCAATCGTAAGCTTCAGTGATCGCAGCGGCTGCGCGTTCGACATCTTTTTTGGCCTGCCCAATCGTACCATTCGTGTAGACTGGCCACGTGGCTTCCGGCCCGATATACGAATAAGCGACACTTTTCGCACCGGGAGCCAGCACGCCGGCATCCGACAAGGCTTTCATCCAAAGCTCCCAATCCTGCCCACCCATGACATTGATGGTGTGCTGAATTTCTTCCTCTGTTGCAGGCTCGATGGTCACTTCTTTGACCTCATTGCGATCCGTATCCATAGTACGGTTAGTGAAAGGCTTGTCGCCGATCGGCTTCAGAACAGACTTGTAAGTTTCGCCGGTCTCGGGATCGGTACGGCGGGGAGAAGCGAGGCTGTAGACCACCAAATCAATCTGACCGAGATCTTCTTTAATCTGAGCGATCGCCTGCTCTTTCACTTCTTTGGAAAAGGCGTCACCGTTAATGCTCTTGGCGTACAAGCCAGCCTCATGAGCGGCTTTCTCGAAGCCGACAGAGTTATACCAGCCCGCGCTACCCGTCTTACCCTTGGTTGAGGGACGCTCGAAGAAAACACCAAATGTGGCGGCATCGTAACTGAACGCAGAAGCGATGCGGGTCGAGAGCCCGTAACCGGTGGACGAACCAAGAACGAGCACTTTCTTGGGCCCACCTTCTTTTTTGGCCGCCTTGGCGACCTCTATTTCCTGACGAACTCTGGCCTCACAACCTTTCGGGTGGGCAGTAATGCAAACAAATCCTCGGATGCGCGGTTTAACGATCATGGTAGTAGTATGGTAATTAAAAAAAGTTAGTAAGGTTAAGAGTCAAAGTAACTACACTGCCAGTGGCAACTTGTAATTTTCAGGTAAACAAAAAGGCGCGTAAGGAGTTATCCAGCCGCGCCTTGAGGTTTAAAGGTTATTGAATCTAGATTCTAAGCTTACCCACGACCGATGCCGCTCGCTTCAAAGCCGATTGCTCGCAGTGCCGCGCGGTCGAGCAAGTTACGCCCATCAAACAAGAAGGCAGGCATATTCATGCTGTCGTGTATCTTCTTAAAATCGAGTGCCTTGAATTCATCCCACTCAGTCAAAATGATTATTGCATGCGCGTCCTTCGTCGCCTCATAGGCATCCGCACAAACGGTCACTGATGAATCATCTTCGGCAAGATCCAGATCGCGGCGTATTTGAGCCTCTGGTACCTTGGGGTCGTAGATACTAATGTTCGCCTGCTCATCGAGCAGATCTTTACACACATAGATCGCAGCGGACTCGCGCGTGTCATTGGTGTCTTTCTTGAAAGCGAAACCGAGCACAGCAATCTTCTTGTCCGACACGGTATTGAACATAGTTGAAATGATATGACGTGCGAAACGATGTTTCTGATAATCATTCATCTCGATCACGCCGTTCCAATAAGCGGCGACTTCAGGCAACCCGAAATGCTCGCAGAGATACACCAGATTAAGAATATCTTTTTGGAAGCATGATCCCCCAAAGCCAACAGAGGCCTTGAGGAACTTCGGACCGATACGGCTATCCGTGCCGATGGCATGACCCACCTCATCGACATGGGCGCCCGTCGCTTCGCACAGTGCAGAAATCGCATTAATCGAAGAAATACGCTGCGCAAGGAAAGCATTGGCAGCCAGTTTGGAGAGCTCTGAAGACCACAAGTTGGTGGTCAGAATATTCTCACGCGGCACCCAAGTCGCGTAGACATCGACCAATGCTTGGATCGCCGCGAGCCCCTCTGGTGTTTGATCGCCACCGATCAGAACACGATCCGGATTTTCCAAATCCGCCACCGCAGTGCCTTCGGCTAGGAACTCGGGATTCGAAAGGATCTGAAATTTACGGCCGTTCGAGTTCGCCTCCAGAATACGCTTGATCGATTCAGCGGTGCGCACCGGCAAAGTGGATTTTTCGACTACGATCTTATCATCTTCCGCCACTTGCGCAATTTTACGGGCACACTTTTCAATGTAACGAAGATCCGCAGCACGACCGGCGCCGACGCCGTAGGTCTTGGTCGGCGTATTGACGCTGATAAAAATAATGTCTGCCTCGCGGATCGCGGTATCGACATCCGTCGAGAAGAACAGCGTCTTGCCACGGCAGCCTTTTACAATCTCATCCAGCCCGGGCTCGAAGATCGGCAACTCATCGGAATTCCACGCATCGATACGCGACTGATTAATGTCCACAACGGTGACCGAGTGATCCTTGCACTTGTGTGCAATCATGGCCATAGTCGGCCCACCAACATATCCAGCTCCAATACAGCAAATTTTTCTCATGAGTGACGAGTACACCATATCGATTATCAGACAACAAAAATTTGCTAATTCTCAATGCTCCTGATGTAGAATGAACCACCGCGTAAATCAATTCACCCCGACCAGAAAAGACACCGCAGTTTTGCTGTTCCTCAAAGCCCCGCGCAGCGGTGATGTCAAAACACGCCTCGCACACTCAATCGGCAACGAAGCAGCACTGCGCGCTTATCGTGCTCTGGTCGAACGCCAGTGCAGCCGACTGCCTGAGCGAGAACGCACCGAAGTCCACTTCACCCCCATTGATGCCGAAGTTGAAATGCAGCAATGGCTGGGCACTGACCTCGCACTCTACCCTCAAGCCGAAGGCACCTTGGGCGTTCGATTGATGCGCGCGATCGAAGGCGCCTTTGCACGCGGCGCGCACAACGTCCTGTGTATCGGAGGCGATTGCCCGCAGCTGCAACAAAGCCACTTCGAGCAAGCGGCAGCGGCACTCAACACAGACTGCGACGTCGTCTTCGGGCCAAGCGAAGACGGCGGCTATTATTTAATCGGCCTCAGTGCTCCCCACCCGCAACTGTTTGAAAATATCCCCTGGAGCACGCAAAACACCCTCGACGCTTCATTGCAACAAGCCGCGAAACTAGGCCTGCGGGTCAAACGATTGGAGACCTTGTACGACATCGACGAGCTCGCTGAGCTAGAACGCGCGATTCAAACCGGCTGCTTGCCCGCCGAAATCTTGGCGCAGTAAAATACTAAGCAACTTAGCTAAGGCTATTGAAGGCTAAGCGCGCGTCCGCCATTACCGCTAACAGCACTCGACACCGTCAATGCAATGTGCCGCTTCCGTAGTGGCGTCGTAGTCCTGCCCCTTGGTGTGTTTAGGGTGACGCCGCGCGCCCTTGCGACAATTAAACGGCTGAGCCTGATCGGAAACAATCGCCTCCAGGGGCTCAATCGCGGCAAAAAGACCAGCATACGGCCCACTTTGCAGCAAATTAAAGGTCTTGTCGCAAACAGCGGTGCGCACGCCTCGATCAAAACGATGCCCATCGTCATCCAACACCGACTTAAAAGGCCCCTGATAGACCACGGCCTGATTGTGCTCAAAACACGGGCCTTGCTTTCCCTTGTAGGCTTGAACCGTTACGGAGCGAAATTCAACGCCCTCCACCGTTTGCCATGGCTGGGTCTCAAACTTGACCAACTCAATTCCATAAAACCCAGCATCTTCAAAGGCCTGTAAAAATCCCTGCTCGGTCAACGCGCCGGAGATACACCCGCTCCACAGCTCGGCATCCTGCCGCATCTCAAGCGGCACCGGCTCATCGCTGACGATATCCGAGATCACTGCGCGTCCGCCTTTCTTCAGCACACGGAAAATTTCGCGAAACAACTTCGGCTTCTGTTCGGGCTCGACTAAATTTAGCACGCAATTGGACACCACCACATCAATCGAATCACTCTCAATCAAAGGATGCTTCATCCGCAGCTCCTCAGCGACGACATCCAGATTCAAAAAATCGGCCGCATTGGCGACGGGATTCGCCTGCAACGCCTGCTCAAGTCGATCCAAATCCAAGCCTAAATCCTGAATGCGTCCGCGGCGAAATTCCACATTCGAAAAACCAATCCTGTCTGCGACGATCGGCGCATTCCGATTCGCTACTTCCAACATATCGTCCGTCATATCGACACCGATCACTTTGCCAGCCGCGCCAACGACCTGTGCCGCGATAAAGCAAATCTTGCCCGTGCCGGAGCCCAGATCCAACACGGTCTCGCCCGCCTTCACCCACTTGGAAGGATCGCCACAGCCGTAGTCCTTTTCGATCACTTCGTCCGGAATCACTTCCAAATATTTGCGATCATATTCAACCGGGCAGCACAAGGCCGCCTCCTGCTGTTTAGCCGCATCGGCATAGCGTTTTTCTACAGAGGATCGAGTATGGGTCGGTTGAGACATCGGATAAACAGGGTTTAAGTTGAATAGTTTATATGTGATGCATCGCACAGATGCAACCAGGCAGGTTTATTTCCGGACCGAGTAATACTCGGCATACAGTTGCTCACTCAATGCCTCCGCATCCGCGCTGCTGCGCATCCGCGCCCAGCGATATCTAGAGACAAGACGCATCACCAGCTTGAAGCGCTTGAACCAGTCTTGTGGGTTCCACTTGCGATGACTCACCAAACATGGTAGGCCCAAAAACAAAAATCCACCCTGCTCACGTGTTCGCCAGCTCGACTCGACATCTTCCATCAATGCTTGCTTGGGCATCAGCGCACAACGCACTGCCATTTCGCGGTGAAAAAACTGCACCTGATCACCAAAGGCCGTACGCGTGAACTGCGCACGCAAATCGTTCAGCAATTCAATCGGCAGCAGCTCCGGATTGCCCTCGGCAAAGCGCTGCCCCATCGCCCCGCCAAGCACATCCCGATTACCTTCAACCGCGCGCAATAAACAGTCCACGGCATTTGGCGCGAGCTCGGCATCCGCATGCAAGACAATCACCCAGTCTGCCTGCGCCGCTTCGAGTCCCGTCGCAATCTGCAAGCCCCGTCCACGATCACTGTACAGCACTTGCGCCGGAAGCGACGCTGCCGACGCGATTTGTACGGTAGCGTCAGACGACCCCGCATCGACGACCAGCACTTCGCGCACCGCAACCGTTTGCCGCCGAATGCTCGCCAATGCGCGGGGCAAGTCCGCCGCCGCATTCAGTGTAGGAATCACCACTGCGACCTCGGCATCGACCGCATCGGCCGGCCGCAAAACAGGCAGCACGATCCGTCCTCGGGTACTCCAAAGCTCATACAGACAGGCGATCACAAAAGGCGCCCAAAACACAGATTGCTGCCACAAATCCAAACTCCAACCACGCTCGCCCTGGGCGTTCGGCCACACAAAAAAGTAAATACCGCCCGTCAACGAAAAGGTAATCCACGGCAAAGACGGACACAGGCACACCAGCGGCAGAATCCAAGCCAGATACCAGAAATGTACGGTCGGCGAGAGCACGATTAAGGCAGCCAGCATCCAGCGCAAATGGCACTCCACAGACGCACGATCCCGCCACAGCCAGCGCCACAGGATGACCAGCGCAAACAATGCCATCACGATGCCGCTGCACAGCGAACGCGGAAAATTCGCCCCTCGCAGCAAGAGCTCATAAAAGAAGCCATTGAAACTGCGCGTGCCGCCAAAGGCGAACAAGGCCTGCAACAGATCCCCGAGCGAGTCCTTGAAATACAGCGCTGGCAGCAACAACACAGCCAAAGCAACCAGACCGCCAACAACCAGGCGCTTGCCGGCAAAAAACGGAATAAACGGCAACGCGATCCATTTAACCCCGGTGGCCACCGAGGCTAGGGCCACCGCCAATTGCTGGCGCCCCGCCTGGTGCACGCACAAAGCCCACATCAACGCGGCCACCATCAATGAATCAAAATGCGCCTCTGCGGCATAGGCGAGCAGCACAATCGGATTGAGCGCGTAGAATCCAGAAAATGCCAAGCTCAGCCCGCGCCTGCGCAACAATTGAAGCACGGCTCCCAGAGTGAGTAAATCGGCGAGTATAAAAACCAGTTTATAGGCCAGTGGATGATACCAGATACCGCCAATCGCTGCGAAGGCGAGCTCCGCAAGCGGCGGATAAGCCGTCGGCTTGTCCTTGTGATTCATCGCCTGCCAATACACATCGCGGTACGACTCGAGAGTTGCCGCATCCGCAGTTTGCGCATAAGGATTCACACCGGAGCGGACCAGTTGCCCCTCAAATAAATAGCGATTCACATCATCGGAAACCGCCGCTGGCAACAGCAGCACGCGCAGCACAATCGCCGGAATCCAAATCGCCAATAAAACACTGCGCTTGTGCTTGAAGCTGGGAAACAGGAACACGCTCAACAGCCCCGCCAGCCCGATAACTGGAAACAACCCGACCCGCCACAAACTCGGCGTATCAAAGCACACCGTTACCTGCCCATAGGTGAACACGGCGACCGATGCCACGCTCAACAGCAACAGCCATGCCCACATGCGTATCGCCATCATTTGCTCGGTGCGCAGCCCCTTGTAGGTTTAAAATCCATCGTTACCGCTACAGCATGATGGTCCACCCAAGGCCAAGGCAACTCAACGCTTTCCCTCCGCGAGTAATTTATCCACCGGCGAGAGCGAATGGATTTCCTGCATCCGCACAGGTGACGCCTGTAACTGATCATAAATCACGCCGCCGTTGCCGTCTAATCGACCAAAGTTCAAGACGCCGGTGGGGCAGGATTGCACACACGCGGAGCAGCGCACACACTCGGGATCCTCCATCGGAATCCCTTTGTTGGCGAAGTTCATCACATCGATCCCCTGGTGGCAGACCGTGGTGCAGACATTACACGAGATGCACTTTTTCTTCTCAGCGAAAATACGGTAACGCGAGAAGCGTGCATAAATATGCATCAGCGCGGCAAGCGGACAGGCAAACCGGCACCACACACGCCCCGAAAAATGAAAATAAAAGGCGACTCCAAAGACACCCGCGAGCCACACATCGACCGTGTATTTCCAGTTCAACACTGGAATCCCCGACAGCATCGAGCTGAAAAGACTCGCGGCAAAGTTCCCGTCCGGCAGCAGCCATCCGAGAATGCGCAAGCCCATCATCACAAAGGCCACCGCGAGCAGCACTTGCCCGAGCATATTAAGCTTATTCCAAAACGGCCCATGCGGCATCTTGTGCCGATGTGCATCGCCCAAAGTCTCGGCCAACGCGCCGCAGCTACAAATCCACCCGCAATACGCGCCCTTGCCCCACTTCCAGACGATCCACGGAATAAAAACGAAAGTCTGCACGAAACCGAGAATCAGCCAGCCCCACAGAGGCTCCGCAGTGAACCAATTATACACAAATAGCGGCCATGCGAGAATCAAGCCGAACGCCCGCCAATACTCGCCATTCGGCCAGAACCAATCGGCGATGATGCCACCGATACCGGACTCCCACCAACCGAGAGCGCCGAACCAAGGCAATAAAATCCAAGGCAGCAGAAACAGCGGAATGATCTGAAACGCCGACAGCGTCAAAGTCTGTAGCTTCACATACGGCGTGCGACGACGCTTGATCCGTCGAATCCCAAAAGCCACCACGCACACACAATAAGCCAAGGAATAATAAAACCCCGGCTGATTCAGTGCCCCGCGCAGATGGTTTAACAGATGCCGCGGATTGTCCACCTGCGCTTGAAAAAAGCCACCCAGCGAACTCAGCCACCACGCCATTTTGCCAGGGCGGAGATCCTGAAGCCACAGCCCCTTTTGCCAGTGATAAAAAACCATGAAGGCAATAAAGAAGCCAACCAGCCCGGCCCACACCTTCGGCGTCCAGTCACCCGTCACCGAAATCTTCGATTGACGAAAAAAGTCCAGCGGCGGCTCTCGTCCGATCAAGGTAAAGACCGCCGCATTCGGCACGAGGCAGTCTTGATTATCCTCACCGCACACCACGACATCGTCCTCGTTGATCTGCTGTAAATTCGTGCCCATATAAAGGATCAGCTCCTGTTTAGTAGCCAGCTCCTGCACCTTGTCGACGTTCTCTGGTTTCGCCCGCGAGAATGCTTTTTTGCGATAACTGAGCGACACGATCGCCCCAGCCTCAGCCAGCGCGATGGCGGCTTCCAGCGCAGAGTCACCACCGCCCACCACCATCACCTGCTGACCGGCGAGTTCACTAGCATCAATTAACCGATTCGAGACCTTGTCCAGCCCCTCACCCGGCACATTCAACTTGCGAAAATTCCCCGTGCGCCCAATTGCGACGATCACACGCTGCGCTTTGACCGGCGCACCTTTGAAAAAATCCACGCACAGCACACCACCCTCGCGACAAATACGCTGCACCTTGGCCCGCGTCGTTTGGATGCCATGCGCGGACTGCTGCGCCTTCAGCTCTTCGAGCAGCGCCTCCTTCACATCCGCCTTGAAGTCCAACTGCCCGGCATTGCGCATCTCGGTGGGATACGTGAAGATCGGCTTTTTGCGCGGGAAATTGTGAATCGTGGCAAAGCTCTCGTCCGCCTCATACAGCACAAAATTCAAGCCCGCCCGCTTTGCTTCGATCGCAGCCGACATACCGGAAACTCCAGCCCCCACAATCACCAGATCATACACATCTGAGCCCGTACCGGCCCCCACTTTAAAATCTGATTCTTGTAACAGCTCGCCGACCGCCTTGGCTCCGGTATCCGCCGAAAACTTCAGTAACGGCACTCCGGTCAAATCGCCGACCACGCGCACACCTTTTAAATTCGTGGTGCCGTCATCATTCACACCAGGGCCTTTTTCGACGCCTCCGGAGGGCCATTGCGTGTGCAGCCAGTGCGTGTAACGAGCGATCAAATTCGGCATAATCAGTTGGATGCAGCGTTGAGCGACCAGTCATAATCCAGCCACTCGATCGCATAATGAATCGGCAACTTCGACTGCCGAAAACAATTTAAAAATTGAGCGGGATTCTGGACCGAAAAGTCGTCCGCATACCACTTAAACAACTCCGAATAAGCCACGCTATGCGCTGCTTCATTCACCCGCGCGGCTCGATGACTGCGGGCAAAGAGGCGCGTTTGCTCCTCCAACTGGGCTTCCACGCGATCCCCGCGATAAGGCTCCGCTCGCAACGGCGGGCAACTTTCACTCGCACAATTGACCGCAAAGTGAATGCGCGGATCAAAATACGCCTTCAACAAGATCCCCTTTTCTAACCGATCCAAACTCACACGTGCATCCCCGAGGGCAATGAACTTCTTCTTAAAGATACTGAAGGGCAGCAGACCAATATGCTTCACCGATTGAATCGGATAATGCTCAAACACCGCGCGCAACATCGCCGCGTTGTACAGATTGAGATACAAGGCCTTCTGTTCCGCCTTCGAGAGTGCGTCGACATCCGTTTGGCCCAACTCCGTGACAAATGCCTCCAGTCTGGCAATATCTGCGGCCTGCTTGTGCCATTCCGCGTAGCGCACCCCATCCTCAACCACATACGTTTCAAGCAAGCGCGCATACTCCGTATAGTCGGGAGCGGCTTGGAGGGACAGACCGCGAAGAAGGCAAACAAGCACCGCAAGGAGAACACAGATATAGGATCGGCTCATCAAAAACATGATATCCATTTGAAGCTACGATTCGAATTTTATTCCACTATTTTTGACGTATCAGTCATGAAGCCAACAGCCCTCGTCCGGGAGAGTGCAGATCGATCCACGCCACTACACCGTCGCGCCACCACAGCTGGAACCTTGCCCTGCGGTGCAGCCATAGCAATGACTGCCGGTCAAAATGGGCAGGCTCGCCCAGTTGACGAAATCAAGCTCCCACACTTTCAAAGGCGTCGGCTTCGCACCATGATGCAGCCCGAGCTGCTGATTAAAATCACAGTCATACACACGCCCCTCCCAATCGACATTGATCGTATCGCGGCACATCAGCCCCGCGACTGAATGCGGATTAAAATGATCGAGCAGCAATTGCATATAATCTGCATAAACACCTTCACGCTTTAAGTAGGAGGTAAAGCGCGCAATCGGCATATTGGTGATCGCGTAGAGATGATCAAAATCGATATCGAAATGCGACTTCAACTCGCGCTTATAATCCGCTTCAAGCGCACCTTGCTCAGGCGGCAAGCTGGCGCCGTTGGGGTTATAAACCAGATCCAGTTTCAAACCGGTGTCCCTGCCGTAGCCCAGTTGGTTTAAAGTCTGCAACGCGCTGATACTGGAATCGAACACGCCGTCGCCGCGTTGCTCGTTCACATTCTTTGGACAGTAACAAGGCATTGAGGCCACGATTTCGACCCCGTGCTCGGCGTGAAAATCGGCCACCCATTCGTAGCCCGGCTCGTTTAGAATAGTCAAGTTACAGCGATCCATCACCGCCTTGCCCATCCCGCGAATTTGTTCCACCAAATGGCGGAAGTCGGGAATCATCTCGGGAGTGCCCCCAGTCAGATCGACCACTTCGATCTGCGTGCCAGCAAGCCAACCGAGAATCCGATCGACCGTCTCACGTGTCATGATCTCCTTTCTGCGCGGGCCGGCGTTCACATGGCAGTGCACACAGGTGAGATTACAGAGCTTGCCAATATTTAGCTGCAACACCCGTGGCACCGTACGCGTGAGATCGAGTTGATTCGCGGCGAGGGTGTCCTCAAACAACGGGACATTTAGTGACGGGCTAGACATGCGCAGACGAAAGCAGAGAGCGCCGGATTAATCCAGAGTGGATTGATCCAGTGCAGCGTTAATGCGTTAAGGAAACTTACCCTACAGCAATGTGTGAATGTTGACCACCGTCATACCAGCATTTTTAGCGGCTTGCACACCGAGTGCGGTATCCTCAAAGGCATGACAGCGCCTCGGGTCGACCCCGATCAATTCAGCAGCACGAAGATACACATCGGGCGCCGGCTTGGAATGAGCCACGCATTCTGCACCGACCACCGCGTCGAACCACTCCCGGATCCCCAGCGCTTTGAGTATCTTTTCCGCGACCCATTTGGGGCTGCCGGTAGCAATCGCCATCGGCAGGTGCGCGCGGTGCCACTCAGCAATCGCTTTGATCGGCACGACCGGCTGCACGTCGCCCAGCAGCTCAAGAAACAGTACCTCCTTTGCCTCGGCAATCGCATGCGCATCGACACACAGCCCCTGCTCCTGCGCTAACAGATCAATAATCTCCGACGCGGGCACTCCCCCTAGCGCGTAAAAGCGCTCTTCAGGGAAATCTATACCGTGCTCGGCCATCGATCGGCACCACGCAAGAAAATGCGCCGGCATCGTGTCGGCCAACGTGCCATCCATATCAAAAATCAGACCGTCGTACTTGTAGTGCAAATTCTGCATAAGGGAAAAAAGCAATGGAACCAAAGCGCACGCAAGTGTATCCTTGAAGGTTTACATAACCTGAATCAGAAAAACGCTCCACTTTTCACTTCCCCCCGACTCTCTCGAATTTCATACTGATTGAACTGCGTCGCTCTCCGAGCCAAGCGGGTTCCCTCTTTCGACTCCACAAAATGCTCCGTTCTCTACGCAACGCGTTCTTCACTGGCATCGTCGTCATCCTGCCGCTCGGCGTGACGATCATCGTGATCAACTTCCTACTCGACCGACTCGGCACTCCAGCGAGCAAACTTTTCTTTTGGTTTCTGGATAAAGAACTCAAAGCGATGCCGGTCGTTCAGATTGGACTGGAGTTGATCTCGGTATTGGTGGTCTTTCTGCTCATCACGCTGCTCGGTTACGGCTCACGCGTTTTTATCGGGCGAATCATTCTGCACAACATGGAACGCCTACTCGACCAAGTACCGGTCCTTAACACCTTTTACCGCTCTGTAAAGCAGATCGTGCAGACCTTCAGCCAGCAGAAAAAGGCGGTGTTCCAGCAAGTGGTGCTGATCGAATATCCGCGCAAGGATTGCTATGCGTTGGGCTTCCTGACCAGTTCTGCAAAAGGCGAGACACAAGACGCGACCGGCGAGTACATCGTCAACGTTTTCGTGCCCACCACCCCGAATCCGACCAGTGGCTTTCTCCTCATGCTGCCGGAAACAGACATCAAACGCCTACAGATGACGATTGCCGACGGCATGAAACTCATCATCTCCGGTGGGGCCGTGGTGCCGGATGCCGATAGCCACGATACCGTGACCATCAATAACCCAGCCGAAGCCAACGGTAGTGTCTAAGCATGCCACGCACAGACTGCAACATGAGCGCCTGCCTACTATCCAACTCGCCAACCGTGTGCCCTGAATTATGAGCGCGCTCGCAGTCACCGAACGCGCGCTCGTGCTGCGCATCGCCGCCTCTGGCGAATCGTTTCAAAAACTCGACATTCTCACGCCTGACAGCGGCGCATTTCTCTGCCTTAAACGCGCCTCCAAAAAGAATCACCTGATTGCCGCGCCCGACCTGTTCGACAGCGCCGACATTCATCTGGAAACCTCGAAACAAGGCACTGTCCGCTTCGTCAGCGAATACCAGCTTGTGCACCGCCGCAGCCAAATCGGTCAATCCTACCGCAAGCTCCGCTACGCCTCCGACTTCTGCGCCCTGATCGCTCAAAACGGTCCGCATATGGCCGACCCCACCGCGCTGTACTTGCTCACGGAGCGCACCCTAAATGCCTTCGCCGAACGGGACGCCCCCGCCATCGTGTTCCTCAAAGCCGTCTATCTGCTGCTCAAAGACGAAGGTTACCCCGTCCGCGAATCCTGGTGGCCACAATTACACGCCCCCTTGCGCGGACCTGCCAAGCACCTGCTCAACAATCCGACGCCCGACAACGCAGATCCTTCGCTGTTGGAAGCTTGCGAACTAGCGAGCAACAATCTGTGCCACTGGCTGCGCCGGGAAACCGACCTCATGCTGCCAGACTGTTTGAAGTGCTAACCAGACTTGCGGTCACTGCGCCCCACACCAAGGGGCATCGCAAGCCGCCTACTTGCCGCCTGCGTTGTAACGCGCGATCCATGCGGCGCTCCACTGATCATAATCGCCCGCCTCAATGTGCGCGCGCGCCTGCGCCATCAAATCCAAGAAGAAATGCGTGTTGTGGATCGACAAGAGCGTATGCGCCAGCAGTTCCTTTGCCATGATCAAATGACGCAAATACGCACGGCTGAAGTTCTGACAGGTATAGTTATCGGCCTCCATAATCGGATTCGGATCACGCTTAAAACGCTCGTTCTTTAAATTCAACACGCCATGCGGCGTAAACACCGAGGCGTGACGCGCGAGCCGTGTCGGCATCACGCAGTCGAACATATCCATGCCAAGGCCCACCATTTTCAACAACTGCACCGGCGTGCCAACGCCCATCACATAGCGCGGCTTTTCCTTCGGCATCACCGGTGCGCAGGCGGCCACTTGACGGATCATTTCCTCCTCTGGCTCACCGACACTCACGCCACCGATCGCATAGCCTGGAAAATCCATTTCAGCCAGCGCGCGCCCACAGTGCTGACGTAAATCATCGTAGGTCGAGCCCTGAATAATCCCAAACACATGGTGCCCCGACTCCAGAAAGCCCTCGCCGCGTGCATGCTCTAGAAATTCACCCGCCCAGCGAATGGTACGCTGCACCGCGGCTTCACAGGCATCACGCTCACACGGAAACGGCGGACACTCATCCAGCACCATCGCGATGTCGGTATCCAATTCCTGTTGAATTTGAAAACACTCCTTTGGCCCGAGAAACAACTTACGACCATCGAGATGCGAGCGAAACTCGATGCCCTTTTCGGTAATCTTACGCAGTTTGGAAAGGCTGAACACCTGAAAACCGCCGCTATCGGTCAGGATCGGCTTGTCCCAGTTCATGAATTTGTGCAGCCCACCCATCTCCTTCACCAGATCAGAACCGGGGCGAATATTCAGGTGATAGGTATTGCCCAGAATGATCTGCGCACCGACCTCTTCGATCTGCGCAGGCGTCATCCCCTTGACCGTGGCTTGTGTGCCGACCGGCATGAAGATCGGGGTCTGAATAGAGCCATGGCGGGTTTCGAGGACACCGCGGCGGGCCGAACCGGATTCTTTGAGCAATGTGAACATGCCCAGAACGTGATTCCAGCAACACAGGACGACAAGACTGGATTTCACCAAGTGACCGACCGAGGCAGATCAAACATTGAACGCAACACGGAAAAAAAACAGCCATAGCAGCAACGTAACATTGCAGCGAAACCTGTCGCAGTTTCACGTTGCCAGCCTGCACGGCACGCGTCTTTATGTGGCGCTCGATGAGTTTAGACACCCCCAGTCACCTAGAATTTAACGGCAGCGG
>DOCS01000186.1 GCA_003503355.1 Opitutia bacterium | reverse complement strand
GGCAGAGCATTGCCCTCCAGCGATAGGGCGCCTAGTCGTAGCGCGCGTGCATCGCGGCCAGCGGGAAGTGCTTGCCCGGGCAAATGGTTTGCTCGCCTTTGAGCTCTCGGTGCCCTGCGAAGTGGGTCTTCTTTTTGAGGACGTCCCCTTGTAGCCAGTCCATCAGTTGGGTGAAGGCGTCGAGTTGCTTTTTGCTGGGGTGGGTCTTTTCAAAGTTGCCGACCAGGCAGATGCCGATCGCGGTGAGGTTGAGCCGGTAGCTTTTCACGTGGCCGCCGAGTAGTTGCTTGGTCCAGCGCGGCCCTATCTCGATCGCGCCGTCGCCGGAGTCGATGCCGTTGCCGATGAGAAAGTGGTAGGCGAGGCCGTTTTGCATGCCGCGCTGGCGATGGGCGGCATCGTATTTCTTGGCGTTGCCGTATTTGATGGCGCTGTGGTGGACGACGATGCGTTTCCAATTGTCGCGGCGCACGGTGATCTTGTCGGTGGCGGCGCGGACGTGGGATAGGAGGTCCTCAGTGCTGACCAGTGCCGGAATGTGGAGCGTTTGTCCGATGCGGATCACGTCGCTGTTGAGTTGGTTCGCGCGTTTGAGGGCGCCAATCGTAACGCCATGTGTGAGCGCAATGCTTCCGAGTGTGTCGCCGAGCTCGACGTGATGGATGGGGCCGGCGGCCGGTGCGCTATTGTCGGCGGTGGATCCGCCGGGGATTTTGAGTGTTTGGCCGCTACGTATGAGATCGCTGGAAAGTTGGTTGGTCTTTTTGAGCGTTGATTCGGAGACGCCGTGGCGCAGGGCAATGTGTCCGAGGGTGTCGCCTGGTTGGACGGTGTAGCGTGTGGTGGTGGTCTGCGCCAGTAGCTGCTGTGCGAGGGTGGTGCATCCGGCAGTGGCCAATAGGGCGGTACGGGTGAAATGTCGTCGAGAGTGTTGCATGCAGGCGTCTTCCAGTGGGACAATACGTTGCACACTTTGTGCCGGCTGTAAAGCAGGTGCGGTGAATTCGCGAGTGGTTTCGGTCAGTGTGTCTGGCTTAGCGGCGCCGCCCAGCTGTACTGCAGTACTTACGGTGCCGTTTTCGCGCGTAATTGTCGAACAGATCGATTGATCAATTTTAACAACTTAAATTGGCTTTCAGGTATCTGCGCAATTGGCTGGTCCATCGGAACCGCCCATGTGAACATCCCGCCTGAGTGTAGTACTCGCGTGGTCCAATCGATCGCCTGCTTCGGGGGGAATCTGCATTTGCCCATGGTCCATTTGTTTTGCATGCCCAGAAAGGCGTGGCCCAGTGCGCCATAGCCTTCTTCGACCGAGCTGCTATCTGTGAGGCCCATCCATGGGCTCCGTTCAATGTCAGTAATCATGGGTTCATTGACCATCGACCAGAAGGGTTCCACCACGATCGGCGTGGTGTGTCCGCCAAAAAAGTCGCATTGCCTGGTCGACCGATACGGTGGACCCGCCATGCGGTTAAATGCTATAATTGCTGCAGGGTTATACGTATGGATGGTTTGGCGCCAAAGGATTCGTTCGAGTTCCTTTATATGTTCGGAGCCGTCAAACCACCAACCTGCGATCTTCGTCCCATAGCGCTTGGCGTAGTGTTTGATCAGGAGCTCTCGAGTCGCTTCGACATGATTCAACCCAAGTGTTGCAATGTGTTGGTTCCAGGCGGCCTTTGTTTGCTCCTCGGCTCTGTTCGCGTGCATTGCCTTGGCACCAAAATAAACGAGCGCTTTCTTCCCGCTCGCTTGGATTTCATCCAACACGATGCCTAGTACGTCCCGAGTCGGGAATGACGGTCGTTCCAGCTGCAACGCTTTGCTCAACTCTGGATGTGGCCCGGTGTAATAGCAACCGCCGGAGGGTTGAGTCACGTTGACCATCACATACGCGGCGCTGTCTAACATCGAAATCTGTTTGGCAAGGTGCTTGACGTCGAATGTCTCTACACGCTCGGGGTTCTGGCCGGATGGGATGCAAACACGTGGCCCCCATGTGCCCATAAATGCTTTCGCGTTTGGAGCGGCGTCGAAGGCGCGGTCAAATGTGGCATAGTACGCTGCAGTTGCCTCGGCGCTGAGTTTTTCGACGCGAACAATCTCTGTTATTTTAACGAGCTTGTTGCCGTTTCGTACAAGTTCTACTGGCTTGCCGGTCACTTCAACCAATTGATCAGCGTAATCATCCAAATTGATGTCGGCCGTCTTCGGTTTGGCTAGCTTAAATGTGGGCTGATGTGCATTGCCGCTCAGCGTATATTTCATCTGTGTGCTGGTGATTTGTTTCGCATGGAGCAGTCCATGGACAGTCGCATTGCCGTCGGCGCCGGGTGTCAGTTCTCTGGCTGCCAGGTTGGCTTGAGTGTCTTCTGTTTGCTCGGCAATCGTAATCTGGGTCGCTGGCAGGTCGGTGGTTTTAGTGGCGTCCGAAGCGTCCGAAGCGGGTGTGGCGAGTGTCGGCGTTGTGCCTGTTTGTTGCTTTAGTCGGATGAATAGCGCGGCTCCTATGCAAAGTAAGCAAAATAGCACAAAGCCTGTCACCGCTTGGACCGGAAATGGTTTTTTGGGTGCCCCGCGTGTTGTTTCGCGGGGTGCCGCGTTTGGGGTGGTTACAGCCTGCTTTGCTGTTTGAGTTGTGGAAGTAAGCTCGCCGACTATAAATACCTCATGGCATTCGCCGCATTGAATCGTTTCACCTGTAATTGTTTCGTCGTGCTCAAGGGTAGTTTTACAGTGAGGGCAGCTGAAATGATGCATAGTAGTTCGGTTTTTTTGTGTAAGCGTGTCTCGATGCTAACCGCGAGCTGAAGTTGCGGTGTTAAGTATTCATACTAAATCCAGAAGTGTTTGCCTAAAATAAGTAATGCTTAGTGTGTGGTCAACAGATTCAGGGGCGCGCTGGAATTGTGACTTTAATTCGCAGAGGGGCGGGGCCCTTAATGTTTCTCTACTTAAGGCAAGGGGGCCCTGTGGTGTGCTGGTTCGTGTGGATGAGTCCAGGCTCGCCAAGTTGGAATTATCCCTTTTCAGTGCGACTCTACTATGAATTCCCTCCGACAGTTTTCGCTCGGCGCTCGCTTTCCGGATAGTCCGCATGCCGTTGTAAGCAGCCTGCCGACGATGGCCGATGTGCGCGGTTACGAAGAAAAAGATCCACGTGTGCTCGATGTGATGACCTCGGGGTATCCGCGCTTCGTGGTGCATGTTTACATAGCTGAGTTGATCGAATTCTTTTTGGCGCGTGAGGGCCTAGTGGGGCGTTCGGCGGTGTTGGTCTTGAGTGCGGGGGCCGCGCAAGATCTTTTGGGCTATGTTGGCTCGGATGCTCGGGTGGTCGAAACTGAGGATGGGCTTCAGCTCGTTCACTGCGCAGTTGGTGATGTCGAGTTGGTCAATCGTCTGCGTAAATATGTGCAGCATGTGGGCTGTGGCGTTTCTTCGCGTCAAGCGGAGGATTTGCTGGTGCGCTTTGATTGTTTGGAGCAGGTGTATGCCGAGGCGGTATTTGAGGGTGATGCGGCTGTTGAAGTGGGGGGCCGTTTAGCCGCTCTTTATGGCTGTAATGAGGCGGATGTATTGCTCTGTTCGTGTGGGATGAGTGCGTTTTATGCCGGCTTTCGTGCGGTGCAGGATTTGCAGCGCAGTCGCGGGCGCAGACATTGGATTCAGCTCGGTTGGCTGTATCTGGATTCCGGTTGTATTTTGAAGGAATTTTTGAGCGATGGCGAAACGTTGGAGTATTGCTATGATGTCAATGACACCGATGCGCTGATCGACAAATTGTCGTCTCTGGGTGAGTCGCTGGCGGGGGTGGTGGTGGAGTGCCCGACAAATCCGCTGGTTCAGGTTTGTGATTTGAAGCGCGTGTCTGCGGCGGTGCGTGCCAGTGGTGGTGTGCTGATTGTGGATCCCACGGTGGCGTCGATCTATAATGTAGATGTGCTGCCGTTTGCGGACCTCGTGGTGGGTAGTTTGACCAAATATGCCGCGAATGAGGGGGATGTGATGATCGGTAGTCTGGCGCTGAATGCCCGGTCGCCTCACTATGCGGATCTCGTCTCGCGGGTTGCGCATTGTCAGGTGTCTCCGTATACGCGGGACCTGCAGCGCCTCGCTTATGAGATGCAGGGAGCGGCTAGGGTCGTGGCTGAGATGAACCGAAATGCGTCACGCTTGGCAGGATTCCTACGCAGTCATGCTGCGGTCGCGTACGTCTATTATGCGGGTGCGGCGCGGCATTATGATGGGGTGGCTCGAGGGGATTCGTGTGGTGGTGCGATGCTCTCGATCGAATTGGTGGGTTCAATGGAGCGCTTTTACGATAAGATAGCCGTGTTGAAGGGGCCAAGTTTTGGAACTCGGTTCACCTTGCTTTCGCCGTTTATGTATCTAGCGCATTACGACCTGGTCACCGAAGATGCGGGGCGGGCGTTTCTGCGTGAGGTCGGCATTGCGCCGGAGTTAATTCGAATTTCCGTCGGTACAGAGTCTTATGAGGCAATCGAAGCGGCCTTTGCTGAGGCGCTGGATTACAGTGTGCTTTAGTCATTATTCCATTTTCTAATTATCTAGCATGGTTCCCATTACTGTTATTCGTCACCCAAAAGAGCGCCGTAGTAAGTGCAGTCTGACTCCGTTGGAGGGGCGCGAAGATATTGAGTTCTTTCGTGCGCGGCCAAATTGGTCGTTTGATATGACTGGGTTTACAGTGCTGGCTCTGGGAGCGCCGGAGTTGTCGATCGAAGATGCGGGGCGTCCGCTGTTGCTGCTGGATAGTACTTGGCGCTTGTTGCCGCAGATTGAGGCCTGTCTGCACGGCGCAGGTGTGTGTCGTACCTTGCCTGCAGTCAGTACGGCTTATCCGCGCATCAGTAAGATCTCGGATAATCCGATGGGCGGCTTGGCGTCTGTTGAGGCGCTGTACTTGGCTCGGCTACTGTTAGGGGAGCGTGATGATAGCTTGTTGGATGCTTATTATTGGCGCTCTGGCTTTCTTGATCACCTAAAGCAGGCCGGTTTATTGGTGTAATTGCAGGAATGGGTGCGGTGTTTTCGCTAGCCGTGATAAATCCTGCATCCTTAAATCACTGCTCTTGAGGGTC
>DOCS01000007.1 GCA_003503355.1 Opitutia bacterium | reverse complement strand
GATCGCGGCGCTGCAAGCGCTCTATCAGCTCGAAGCTTCGAATGGAGATAGTGGTGAATTTAGTCGCCTGTTGGCTGAGGCGCTCATTACGTCGGCTTCCGGCCTAGCGATTGCGGTGATGGCGACCTTAGCGCATCACTTTCTCTGCGGTCGGGTGCGTGCCTTGGTGCACGATTTTGAATGGGTCGGTCATCATATCCATGAGTTCCTGACAGTAGAATCGACTAAAGGTGCTGAACCGGCTGGAACTGAGGATTGATTGAGATGAAAATACGGAAAGAGAATGTCGGAGATGCGCTTGCGGGTTCGGTGGGGCAGTTTACCGCTTCATTTGGCTTGTTGGAGCGATTGAAGCGTCCGCAGGTCAAAGTCGATGTCATTCCTGTACTGGATTTGATGGTCCTCGGTTTGCTCATCAGCTTGCTGTTTACTCGTTTTGTGATGCTGCCTGGAGTTCGGGTGGAATTGCCCTCGACTGATTTGCGTATGCAGCACAGTGCCTCGGCTGTGGCTGTTTTGACGATTGGAAATGAAGGCATGCTGTTTTTCGATGGCAGTGTTTACAAACATAGCTCGATCGAGCGGGCGTTCCGCTTGCACGTTAAAGCGGCTGATTTGGAGCGTTGCGTGCTGCTTGTGAAGGCTCAGGCGGCGATGGAGCTGCAATTGTTTTTGGATCTTTGCCGAATGGCTCAGGAGGCTGGTTTTGTTCAGGTGCAGATCGCGGGCGAGAAAGAGGAGGCGGCGCTCGATTTGATTCCGAGTGATTTGCTTCAGCAAGCGAACGGTGTGCAGTTTCCAGTGTTGTGATGGCGAATTCTGCTCAGCAGTTCAATCGCGCGAATCCGCGCTCGCAGCAAGTGATTTCTCCGTTGTTGCGGCTGGCCTTGTTACTTGGGGTTGCGCTGCATCTCGCTGGTTTTTTGTTCTTTAGTGTCATTTCCAGTCCGCTGCCTCAACGCGCCGCGAGGCCATCATTTGTTCAATATGTTTCGCCGGATTCGCTGGCTAGCGAATCCGAATTGGAAGAGCAGGCCGCATTGTTTGATTCTGCGCCGTTGTTTATTCCTACCCGCTGGAATGCGTCGCAGGCCTATTCGGTCAATTTGCGTGATGCTGCGCGCGATCAGTTTCCCGAGTTCGAGCCTGAGATCAATTTACTGCGGGACCTGCAACCAGCGAGCTTGCTGTTCGCTCCAGGGCTGCAGGTCAGTGCGCCAATCGATTTATTGGCGTCACGTTTTTGGCGCTTTTTCGGAGGGGCACCATCGGAGGCTCTGGTCGCGTTGTCCGAATCGCAGCCGATCGCCGAGATCGTTGTGCTCGCCGGTCCGATCGCTGAGACGGTGTCATTGCCTGCTGCTTTGACTTACATCACCGCAGCGCCGATTGCTCGTCCAGTGTTGTATTATTTGCGGGTTTCCGCGGACGGCGTGGTGTGGGGCGCGCCCACGCGGGGCCGTTCGTCCGGCAATGAAGCGTTTGATGCTGCGGCGGCTGAGTGGTTGGGGCGTGCCGAGGTGCGCGCTCAATTGCCGCAGGGGTATCTTTCGATTACGGTCTTTCCCTGGTAGCACTACTTTTATTCGCAACTTCACGGTTGCGGGCGCGCGGATGCGGGCGGTACATTCATCTATCATGAGTTTAGATTCCCAGTTACCCGTCGCTCCTGTTGCTGAGGAAGTTGCGATGTTGAGCCAGCTTGAGGCGTTGACCGACTCTTGGGGGAAGCGCCCGTCATGGGATACTTATTTTATGGCGACTGCGCTGTTGATGGCATCGCGTTCCAGTTGTGAGCGTCTGCATGTCGGTTGCGTGATCGTTTCCGGTGGTTCTCAGAAGCATCGTATTATTGCCGCGGGCTACAATGGTTTCCTGCCGGGGGCCCCGCATGCCTCGCGCGTGCGTGATGGGCATGAGCAGGCGACGGTGCACGCGGAGCAGAATGCGATTTGTGATGCTGCTCGGCGTGGGGTGTCGCTCGAAGGCGCTACCGTGTATATCACCCATTTTCCATGTATCAATTGTGCTAAGATTCTGTCTGCGGCAGGGATTACCTGCATTAAGTATCATCGCGATTATCGTAATGATGACTTGGTGAAAGAAATTCTGACTGAAAGTGGCGTGAGTCTCGCGCAGTTATAGTTGGTTTCATGATGCGTTTTACCCCAGATCGTGGGCAGGGCGAGGATGCGCTGCAGCTGGCGGGCTCGTTGTTGCTCGCACACCCGTCTTTACGGGATTCAAATTTTAAGCGCAGTGTGGTTCTGTTGGCGGCCCATTCCGCCGAAGACGGTGCCTTGGGGGTGATTGTCAATCGTCCGCTGGACCAGGTGCTGGGTGACTATGATACGGAGCTGCAGGGCTCGGATTTGGCCGACGTGCCTCTGTATGAGGGTGGTCCGGTTGGGAGTGATCAGATTATTCTGGTCGCGTGGCAGTGGTCGCCCGGGGACGGGACCTTTCGCTTGTATTTCGGCATCGACGAGGCCAAGGCGTGTCAAATGCTTGAACAGGGATCAGGGTTTGAGGTGCGCGCGTTCCTCGGTCATTCTGGATGGGGCGAGGGGCAGCTCGAGGAGGAGATCGACGACGACTCCTGGGTCCTCGCAACGTTGTCGCCAGATCTCGACGCGCAACAGGGGCTTGCCGTCTGGCGGTCGATTCTTTCTGGGGTGAGTCCCGAGATGCGGCTACTTGCCGAGGAGCCGGACGATCTGTCGATGAATTGAAATTAAGGAGTTATTTCCGCTTTGCCATTGACAGAAAGAAGGGCGAACCCTTTTTTGACCAATTCTCCCTTTTCTTGTTATGAAAGTTGTATCTTCTCTTAAATCTCTCAAAGACCGTCACCCGGACTGCCAGGTAGTTCGCCGTAAGGGACGTGTCTACGTAATCTGCAAGTCTAACCCTCGCTTTAAAGCGCGTCAGGGATAGTTCGAACCGCCGAAAGGACATTACTGTGAAAGCTGATATTCATCCAAAGCTCAACCCGGTTGCATTCGTCGATGTTTCGACAGGCACTAAATATCTGACTCGCTCCACCATGCGTGGTAGCAAGACTGAAACTATCGATGGCGTTGATTACCAAGTGGTAATCTGCGATATTACCGCTGATTCGCACCCTGCCTTTACGGGTGAGAAGCGTTTCGTGGATACCGCTGGTCGCGTCGAGAAGTTCCAGAATAAGTTCACCCGCCGTCGCTAAGACGTAGGTCGACTTCAGGTCGCATTTTCAACAAAGCCCGCTGCGTCATGCAGCGGGCTTTTTTTTCGAACGATTTACGAGATCGCGAGTAATCCTGCAACCACTGGGCACAGAATGACGAGCGGTGGCAGCAGGAGGTAGCGAGAGTTTAATTTTTCTCGCCGATGATGCAGCCACAGCAAGGTGGTGAAGTAGGCGGCGAGTGAGCCGTAGCCAAGCGCGGGTGGGAAGCCTGCGCTCGGAAAGATCGACCCAGGGATGTGTGTGCTGCAGATGATCAACTGATCCATGATGCTGATCACTGTCCATGCGGAGTGATTGATGAATCCCCCCAGTGATGGTAGCCAGGCGCTGGCGCAGGCGAGTGCAATCACCCCGCCGCTGATGACCAAAGCTGCGAGGTTGACGAGTAGCATATTGAGTAGGATTGCACCCGGCGCGATGAACTCAAACAGTCCCGCACTGAGCGGCGTGCTCGCCAACCATGCGGAAAAACTGATGGCAAACAGCAGCAGGACTCTGTCAAGCGACCAAGTAAGCGCCCGCTGGCGGCGGGTCCAGCTGTCTTCCGGCAGCCAGCGAAACGGGCGGCAGCGTTCGGTCAGCATCCCATGCAGGGGGAGTCCGAACAGTAGGATGCTCAGGACCACTGAGTAGGAGAGTTGAAAGCCAAGGCTCCAGAGCTGACTCGGATCAATCATCAAGACCAAGACAGCGGAGCCGATTAGGGCGGAGTAGGGCGAGCGTTGGCGTTGAAAGGCAAAGCTGGCCCAGAAGAATGTGGCCATGAGAAAGGCGCGTACCGCCGACGGCGAGGCGCCTGTGATTTCAACATATAGGTAGAGTAAGGGCAGGCCGATGAATGGACTGATGGAGCGCGGCACGCGTAGTATCAGGAGGAATTGTGCGATGACGGTGGCGATCACGCCGATGTGCAGGCCGCTGAT
>DOCS01000238.1:505-4278 GCA_003503355.1 Opitutia bacterium | reverse complement strand
TGGCGATTCCATTTGAGCGTCCGGTGGATTTTGCCAATCCGAATCAGGTCAAGGTCGTGCGCGACCGTGCGGGCAACGCGTTGTATTTTTCACGCTCGCCGATGCCGTTTGTCCGTGACTCCGGCGGGGCGGTCGACGCCGCATGGCTGGCGGCGCATCCGTGCTACCGTCATTTAGGGCTGTACGCTTATGATGCAGACTTTCTGAAGGCGTTTTCCACGCTCGAGCCGGGTTTTCTGGAGAACATCGAAAAGCTCGAGCAGCTCCGCGCGATGGAGCACGGCTATCGCATTCACGTCGGCATTACAGACCAGCCGACTATCGGCATTGACGCGCCGGAGGATGTCGCCGAGTTCGAGGCGCGTCTGCCAGCTTGACAAAGCGCCCTGCGCACCGCCGTATTCTAACTATGCAGACCGTACACACATCTCTCGAAGTCGATCCCGTCAGCTTGCCTGACGCGCGTGGGCACTTCGGCACCTATGGCGGCATGTACGTGCCCGAGACTTTGATGACGCCGCTTTTCGAGCTGACCGAAGCGTATAAGAGTGCTCGCAAAGATCCCGCGTTTCAAAAAGAACTCGATTTTCAACTGCGCGAATTTGCGGGCCGCCCGACTAATTTGTATTTTTCCGAACGCCTGACAGAGCACTGCGGCGGGGCTAAGATCTACCTGAAGCGCGAAGATTTGCTGCACACCGGCGCGCACAAGATCAACAATGCCCTTGGGCAAGCGCTACTCGCCAAGCGTATGGGCAAGAAGCGTATCATTGCCGAGACCGGCGCGGGCCAACACGGCATCGCCACAGCGGCGATGTGTGCCAAAATGGGCTTCGAGTGTGTGATTTACATGGGCGAGGAAGATATGCGCCGCCAAGCGCTGAACGTCTACCGGATGCGCCTGTGCGGTGCCGAAGTGCGTGCAGTCACGGCTGGTCAACGGACGCTGAAGGAAGCGGTCAATGAGGCGATGCGCGACTGGGTGACCAATATCGGCACCACGCACTATATTATCGGCTCGGCGCTGGGCGCACATCCGTTCCCGATGATGGTGCGTGATTTTCACCGTGTGATCGGCGAAGAGTGTCGCCGCCAGATTATTGAAAAGGAAGGGCGCTTGCCGGACGAGGTCGCGGCCTGTGTCGGTGGTGGCTCCAACGCGATTGGCATCTTTTTTGCCTTCCTGCAGGATATGAATGTGCGCCTCACCGGTGTCGAAGCCGGCGGTCACGAGATCAAGCGCGGTCACCACGCCGCCCGTTTTGCCGGAGGTCGTCTCGGTGTGTTGCAGGGCGCAAAGACTTGGATTCTGCAGGACCCCGACGGTCAAATCGACCTCACGCACTCGGTCTCTGCTGGCCTGGATTACGCCGCCGTCGGTCCCGAGCATGCTTACTACAAGGAAAAGGGACGTATTGATTTTGGCTATGCAACCGATGCTGATGCGCTGGATGGCTTCAAGGCGCTGTGTTCGATCGAAGGGATTGTGCCTGCGCTCGAGTCGGCTCACGGAATAGCTTACACCATGAAACGCGCCCGCGAAATGACTTCCGATCAGATTATTATCTGCAACCTCAGCGGGCGCGGCGATAAAGACGTGCAGGAAGCTGCCAGAGTTCTAGGCGATCAAGCAGTCTAGTGTTAGCGATCAGCCATTACTCATTAAAGCCATGCTGCTAGTCATCGATAATTTTGATTCGTTTACCTACAATTTGGTCCAATATTTTGGCCAGCTTGGGGAGGAACAGCGCGTCTATCGCAACAATGCTATAACCGTCGAACAGGCGCTGGAACTCAACCCCGATCGTGTGATGATTTCGCCCGGGCCCTGCTCGCCGAATGAGGCTGGCGTGAGCATGGCGATAATTGAGGCCTTCGCGGGCAAGAAACCACTGCTTGGGGTGTGCCTCGGGCATCAGAGCATCGGTCAATACTTCGGCGGCAACGTCGTGCGTGCCGAGCGCCTCATGCACGGCAAGACTTCGCCGGTCACGCATCGTAATACCGACATTTTTAACGGCTTGCCCAACCCGATGGAAGCGACCCGTTACCATTCGCTGTTGGTTGAGCGCGCGAGTCTCCCGGATTGCCTCGAAATTACCGCCGAAACCAGCGAAGGCGAAATTATGGGCATCGCACACAAAGACTTGCCCGTCTGGGGTGTTCAGTTTCATCCTGAGTCGATCGCTACCGACAATGGAGGTCCCAGCGGCATGAAAATGTTGGAGAATTTCCTTAAGCTGTAGTGCCCGAGCTGACTCGTTTCTGTCTTTTTTTTTTTAAACATGCGTTGTCCTAAATGTGCTTCTCTCGAGACGAAAGTGCTCGATACCCGAACTGGCAAAAACGAGACCTCGATCCGTCGTCGTCGCGAGTGCCTGGACTGTGGTTACCGCTTCACTACGATAGAGGAAGTGCTGCGTGCCGATCTGCAAGTGGTCAAACGCGATGGGCGTCGTGAAGACTTTGACCGCGCCAAAATGCTGGGTGGCTTGAAGAAGGCGGTGCAAAAGCGGCCTATCGATGTGATGCAGATCGAGATGTTGGTGGCCGATGTGCTGGCCTCGCTCGAAAAGGAATACGACCATGAAATCCCATCCCAGGCGGTGGGGGAGCATGTGATGCAGCGTCTCAGGCATCTCGACCAAATTGCATATGTACGCTATGCTTCGGTATATAAAGACTTTCGCGATTTGACCGAGCTCGCGCAAGAGATTCTCGACCTGAAGCAGTCGACTGAAAATGGCAAAAAGTGATCCGGTTGAGCAGTTGCGGACGCTGAATGAGTTGCTTGCCCGCACCGGCGCCTCGGCTCCGGAGCGCGCGGAACACGCTCGACGCGCGCTCGATTTTTTCAGCAAGGAGCAGGATAGTGGTGGGCAGCAAGTCTCGCTGGGGGACTGTGCGGATCGGCTGGCCCGCTTGCATTTCGGTGCAGATGGTGAGAGCGCACTGGCCTTTGCCCATTGGCATGTGCCGACTGTTGAGAACTTTAGTCCCCTCTGGATTCGGCAGGCGATTGTGGTGGAAATGAAGAAGCTCGCAGGCCGTCGCGCCGCTTTATTGTTGGTCACCGGCTTGCGCGAAGCCGTTTGTCCAGACGGCAGCTATTGGACCCAGGCGCGTCAAGCGCAGTATGACCGGGTTCGCAGTTGGATCGACCAACTCGCCTGTGCCTGGGCCACGCGTGGCTCGCGGTTGCAAGTGGTGGTGCTCTGACGGGCAGGTGTGACGTAGGGATTGCTGCGCCATCTCGGGTAGACATCCGTCCTGTCTGTGTCACGAAATACAGCGGGGATTGCCCTTCAGACTCGTTTTGTCCCGAAATTTCGCCTACAGTGTTTGCGATGCAGACACTGTTCGAAAAAATTATCGCGCGCGAGATTCCCGCCAAGATTGAATTTGAAGACGATCGCTGTATCGCGATCCACGATATTGATCCGCAGGCGCCGACACATGTACTGGTCATCCCTAAAAAAGTCATTCCTCGCGTTGCCGAAGCGCAAGCAGAGGATGCCGCCCTCCTTGGGCATTTGCTGGTCACCGCCGCTGTGGTCGCTAAGCAGCTCAACCTCGAACGTGGCTTTCGCATCGTGATCAACAACGGCAAGGACGGCGGCGAAGCGGTGCCGCACCTGCATGTGCATGTGCTCGGCGGGCGGCAACTGGCGTGGCCTCCGGGTTGAGCTCGCGGCTGTGCTGCTTTGAAAACGCCAATCGGTGAGATTTGCGTGCCCTTGGGGCGGAAGGGGCAACTCCTGTTGGTCGCGCCA
>DOCS01000238.1:0-427 GCA_003503355.1 Opitutia bacterium | reverse complement strand
CAGCCGTTGTGATCTGTGTTTTTCGCGGATCGACGGTGTCAGCCGTTGTGACGGTTGTTTTGGTGAAGCGACGATGCATTTTAATAGTGCCCCGCCGAATTGTAAAAACGCCTTGCGGAGACTACATTAGATCTAGGATCGTGTAGAAAGCGAGGGTGTGAATCATGAGCCATGCAGACGACTGGGTAATGCTGAATTTGAGCGACGGCCCCATTTGGGAGCGCGCGTTTTTTGTGCACCCTTTAGTGCTGATCGGCACGCTGGAAGCCAACGGAAACCCGGATTTCGCGCCGAAGCATATGGTCACGCCGCTCGGTTGTGGCAACTGGTTCGGCTTCGTCTGCACGCCGCGGCACAGCACTTTTCAAAATATCCAGCGCGATGGATGCTTCACCGTCAGCTATCCGCCGCCGGATCAGGTGTTGCT